>DASUVU010000194.1:0-10217 GCA_036378815.1 Agromyces sp.
CTCGGGCACCATCATCATGATCGCGTGCGGGAGGCTGCGCCCCGAGAGCGTGAGCAGCTCGACCACTTCGTCGAACGAGGCCGAGTCGCTGGCGCCGGGCGTCACGATCGGCAGGATCGGCTCGAGGTCGCCGAGGAGCTCCGATTCGAGCTGCGACTGCCGGGCGCGCATCCAGTTGCGGTTGCCCTGGATGGTGTTGATCTCACCGTTGTGCGCGATCATGCGGAACGGTTGCGCGAGCGGCCACGAGGGGAAGGTGTTCGTGGAGTACCGGGAGTGCACCAGGGCGAGCTTCGAGGCGAAGCGCTCGTCTGAGAGGTCGGGGTAGAACGGCTCGAGCTGCAGCGTCGTGACCATGCCCTTGTACACGAGCGTGCGGCTCGAGAGCGAGGCGAAGTAGAGCTCGAGTTCGCGCTCGGCCCGCTTGCGCAGGCGGAACGTCAGCCGGTCGAGCGCGATCCCGGTGAGGCGGGCGCCGTCCGACGTCGTCGCGGCGGACTGCACGTAGAGCTGCTGGACCACGGGCATGGCGGCACGGGCGAGCGTACCGAGTTCGTCGGGACGCACCGGCACCTCGCGCCATCCGAGCACATCAAGGCCTTCGGATGCCGCGAGTCGCGCCACCTGGCGCTTGACGCTGCTACGCACGGTCGGGTCGACGGGAAGGAATGCGTTGCCGACCGCGTACGATCCGGCCTCGGGCAGCGCGAACGGCACCACGGCACGGAGGAACTCGTCGGGCACCTGCGTGATGATGCCCGCCCCGTCGCCGGTGCCGGCGTCGGAACCGACCGCCCCCCGGTGCTCGAGGTGACGCAAGGCGTCGAGTGCGGCCGTGATGATGTCGTGTCCGGCGGTACCCCGAAGGGTCGCCACCATCGCAAGTCCGCACGCATCCTTCTCATCGGCCGGGTCGTACATGCCCTGGGCAGGGGGAACCAGACCGAACCGCGAATAGGGAGGGGTGAGCGACACGTGGACCGTCCTCATGAACGTGAATACAGCGGGGGACGTCGTCGGCCCATCGGAGGGATGTCACGACGCGTTGTGCGGCGTCGTGTCGGAGAACGTGCTGGGACCTACGGGGCGGGAGACCGGCTCGAGCTTGTGGCTGCCGTCTCATCCGTGGTGTTCTCGCCCTCGACGCCATCGTCGAGAGAGTCGGAGTCGGACTCGGGCTCCGATTCTACCTCAGCGTCGGGCCCGGCCCATTCACGCCCCGCAACATACGGGCTCGGCTCATCGCCGGTGTGCCGACGGCGCTGCACCAGGTAGATCGCGATGCCCAGGATCACCGCCGCCCAGGACGCCCAGACGTTGACCCGGATGCCGAGGAACAGCTCGCTGGGGTCGACCCGGATCGCCTCGAAGAACGACCGGCCCAGGCCGTACCAGATGAGGTAGACCGCGAACGCCTTGCCCCAGCGCAGGTTGATCTTGCGCTCGAGCAGGATGATCAGCGCTGCACCCGCGAGATTCCAGATGATCTCGTAGAGGAACGTCGGGTGGAACAGCGTGCCGTCGGCCAGCCCCGCAGGGAAGGCGGAGTTGTCGGACTCGATCTCGAGCCCCCAGGGCAGGTCGGTGGGCATGCCGAACAACTCGTGGTTGAACCAGTTGCCGAGGCGCCCCGCGGCCTGGGCGACGAGCAGGCCCGGCGCCAGTGCGTCGGCGAATGACAGGAAGCGGATGCCGGTCATGCGGCATCCGATCCACACGCCGATCGCGCCACCGATCAGCGCGCCGTAGATGGCGTTGCCGCCCTCCCAGATGGCGAAGACCCGCCACAGCTCCTGACCCGCGAAGTAGTCGTTCGGGTGCGTCAGCACGTGGTAGATGCGCGCGCCGATGATGCCGAGCGGCACCGCCCACAGGGCGATGTCGAGCACGACGCCGGGCTCGGCGCCGCGCTTCGTGAGGCGCCGGGAGGTGATGATGACGGCGAGGATGATGCCGAGGAGGATGCACAGCGCGTACGTGTGGATGTTCAGCTGCCAGCCGAACAGGTTGAGCTCCCAGACCTGCCATTCTGGGTCGGGGCTCGGGATGCTGAGCGGTGCGATCACTCGGACTGCTGCCTTTCGTCGGGAATCCGTCGGCCGCGATGGGCCTCAGTCAGCGTACTTCACTCGGCGCGGGTACCGCGCGCGAGGTCGGCGGCCAGGGCTCCGACCGCGTCGACGCCGCCGTCGGCCAGCGCCTTGACGAGCGCGGAACCCACGATCGCCCCATCGGCGTACTCGAGGACCTCGGCCACCTGTTCGGCGGTCGAGATCCCGAGGCCCACGCAGCTGGCCGGCGCGCCGGCCTCCGACAGACGGCCCACGAGTGCCCGCGCCGCCTGGTCGACATCGCGGCGAGCACCGGTGATGCCCATGGTCGAGACGGCGTACACGAACCCGCGGCTCGCGTCGACGGCCTGTCGGATCCGGGCGTCGGTCGAGGTCGGCGCCGCGAGGAAGACGCGATCGAGTCCGGTGCGCTCGGATGCCGCGATCCAGTCGGCCGCCTCGTCGGGAATGAGGTCGGGCGTGATGAGCCCCGCTCCCCCGGCAGCGGCGAGGTCGTCCGCGAAGCGGTCGACGCCGTACTGCACGACGGGATTCCAGTAGGTCATGATCAGCACCGGGGCATCCGTGCGCTCGGTGATGCGCCGCACCGCCTCGAAGCCGTCGGAGACCCGGAAGCCGTTCGCGAGCGCCTGCTGCGTGGCCGCCTGGATGACGGGGCCGTCCATGACGGGGTCGGAGTACGGCAGGCCCAGCTCGAGCACGTCGACGCCGTTCTCGACGAGCGCGACCGCCGCCGCGACGCTCTCGTCGAGCGTCGGGAACCCGACGGGCAGGTACGCGATGAGGGCTCCGCGGGCCTCATCGTTGCGCCGCCGGATGACGGGACCGACGGTGCGCCTCGTACCCGTGCTCATTCGGAAGCTCCCTCGTCGTACAGGTCGAAGTACTTCGCCGCGGTGTCCATGTCCTTGTCGCCGCGACCCGAGAGGTTCACCAGGATGGTGGCGTCGGGTCCGAGCTCGCGGCCCAGTTCGATGGTGCCCGCGAGTGCGTGCGCCGACTCGATCGCCGGGATGATGCCCTCGGTGCGCGTGAGCAGGCGCAGCGCCTCCATGGCTGCGGCATCGGTGACCGGGTGGTACTCGGCCCGGCCGATGGCCGCGAGCCACGAGTGCTCGGGACCCACCCCCGGGTAGTCGAGCCCGGCCGAGATCGAGTGCGACTCGATCGTCTGGCCGTCGTCGTCCTGCAGCAGGTAGCTGCGAGCACCGTGCAACACGCCGGGACGGCCCTTCGAGATCGTCGCGGCGTGGCGTTCGGTCTCGACGCCCTCACCGCCGGCCTCGTACCCGACGAGGCGCACGCCGACGTCGTCGAGGAAGGCGTGGAAGATGCCGATGGCGTTGGATCCGCCGCCGACGCAGGCGGTGACCGCCGTGGGGAGCGCGCCGGTGAGGTCGAGCACCTGCTGGCGCGCCTCCTCGCCGATGATCTTCTGGAAGTCGCGGACCATCTCGGGGAACGGGTGCGGGCCCGCGACCGTGCCGAAGATGTAGTTGGTCGTGGCGACGTTCGTGACCCAGTCGCGCATTGCCTCGTTGATCGCGTCCTTCAGGGTGCGCGAGCCGGCCTTCACCGCGATGACCTCGGCTCCGAGCAGGCGCATACGCGCCACGTTGAGCGCCTGGCGTACGGTGTCGACCTCGCCCATGTAGATCGTGCACTCGAGCCCGAACAGCGCCGCGGCCGTCGCGGTCGCGACGCCGTGCTGACCGGCGCCGGTCTCGGCGATCACGCGCCGCTTGCCGATGCGCCTCGTGAGCAGCGCCTGCCCGAGCACGTTGTTGATCTTGTGCGAACCGGTGTGGTTCAGGTCTTCGCGCTTCAGGATGACGCGGGCATTGCCCGCGTGCTCGGCGAAGCGCGGCACCTCGGTGATGATCGACGGGCGCCCCGTGTAACTGCGGCCGAGCTCGAGGAGCTCGTCGCCGAACGCGGGGTCGAGCTTGGCGAGGTCGTACGCCTCGCCGAGTTCGTCGAGGGCGGCGATCAGGGATTCGGGCACGAACCGCCCGCCGAAGTCGCCGAAGTAGGGACCGGTCTGTTCGCGAAGGGCCATGTCACACCGCCAGGAATGCTCGAAGATTGTTGATCGGGTCGCCCGTGACGAGGGCCTCGCCGACGAGGACGACGTCGGCGCCGGCCTCACGGTAGTGCGCGACGTCGGCTGCCGAGAGCACCGCCGACTCCGCCACTCGGATGGCACCGTCGGGGAAGCCATCCACGAGACGGCCGAACAGGTCGCGGTCGAGGTCGAATGTCGAGAGGTCGCGGGCGTTCACGCCGATGAGCCGCGCGCCGAGTGCGGCAGCGCGCTCGAGCTCCTCTGCGGAGTGGGTTTCGACGAGCGCCGTCATGCCGAGGTCGATCGTGAGTTCGTAGAGCTCGCGGAGCGTGGCGTCGTCGAGGGCGGCGACGATCAGCAGCACGAGGTCGGCGCCCGCGGCGCGCGCCTCCAGCACCTGGTACGGCGTCGCGATGAAGTCCTTGCGGAGCACCGGAAGGGCCACCGCAGCCCGAACCTCCTCGAGGTCGGCGAGCGAGCCGCCGAACTTGCGCCCCTCGGTCAGCACGCTGATGGCGCTCGCGCCGCCGAGCTCGTACTTGCGGGCGAGGGCGGCCGGATCGTCGATGGTCGCGAGCGCACCGCGGGACGGGCTCGAGCGCTTGATCTCGGCGATGATCTTCACGTGGGCGGCGGGTGCGAGCACCTCGAGCGCATCTTGCGCGGGCGACCGCTCGATCGCAGCCCGTTCGACCGCTTCGAGCGAACGTTGCTCACGGCGTGCGAGTGCATCGGCGACGGCGTTGGCCGTCAGATCGGAGAGCACGCGTCAGTGCGCCTTTTCGGCGACCCTCGCACCGCCCACGCCGTAGCCGACGCGGGCGAGCAGCCAGCCCACGATGAGCCCGACCACGAGCAGGCCGGCCGACGCCCAGACGAGCCACGGCACGTCGAGGAAGAACGCGATCGTGCCGATCACGAACGCGACGAGCATGATGATGACGGCGGTCCATGCCGCGGGCGAGTGTCCGTGACCGGGATCGACGTGCTCAGTGCTCATGATGCTCCTTCGTTGCGGGGGTTCGGGTGTGAGTCTAGCGGTTCGGGCTCGACGTTCCCTCGCCGGCGGCAGGGTCGTCGCCGCCGGTGGCGGTCGTCTCGTCGGCTTCGTCGCGCTCGTCGGCCTCGTCGGTGGGATCATCGCCGCGACTGAGGTGGTCCCAGTCGTCGATGGCCCGATCGGATGCCGCGCGCTCGGCCACCGATGCATCGACACCGTCGTCGGCGCCCTCGAGCCGGGTGCCCCGATAACGCCGCGCGGACGCCGGCCACCGCATCCCGGTGACGAGCACGGCGACCCCGGCGAGGACGACGAGCGCGCCGCCCACGAGGGCGGCCCAGGGCCACGCGGTCGCGTCGACTGCGGCCACGAGCTCGCCGGTCGGGGCGGCGCCCGAGACGCCCGTGGCATCCGTCACCGCCGGCGACACCGCGCCGACCGGGTCGCCGAGTGACAGGGAGGCGGCCAGGAGGACGCATCCGCCGAGCACGATCTCGAGGATGCCGAGCACGACGCGGATTCCGGGTCCGGCGATGGCGAGCGCGGCGACGAGGGCGAGCCCGGCGAGGGCGAGGGCGGCGAGCGCCGGCGATGCGATGCTGCCGGGCACCGCGATCGCCTCGCCCGTGCCGTGGGCTGCGGCATCCGTCAGTTCGAGATCGAACCAGGTCTGACTCCACGACAGCAGCACGAGTCCGGAGCCGATCACCGAGGCGACGATGACCGGGAGCTTCATGCGCGACGGGTTCATCGCACCCGCTTCATCGCATTCGCGACGGCCACGGCTCTGAGCGGAGCGGCCGCCTTGTTCTGCGACTCCTCGAACTCGGATTCGGGTACCGAGTCGGCTACCAGGCCTCCGCCGGCCTGCACGCGGGCGACGCCACCCGAGATCGTCGCCGTGCGGATCGCGATCGCGAGATCGGCGTCACCGCCGAATCCGAAGTAGCCCACCACGCCGCCGTAGAGTCCGCGCTGGGCGGGCTCGAGCTCGTCGATGATCTCGAGCGCGCGGGGTTTCGGCGCCCCCGAGAGCGTGCCGGCCGGGAACGTGGCCCGGAACACGTCGACGGCGTTCGCGCCCGGCGCGAGGTCGCCCTCGACCGATGAGACGAGGTGCATGATGTGGCTGAATCGCTCGACGCGCATGAACTCCGTGACCTCGACCGACCCGGCCACGCAGACCTTGGCGAGGTCGTTGCGGGCGAGGTCGACGAGCATCAGGTGCTCCGCCTGCTCCTTGGGGTCGGCGACGAGCTCCGCCTCGAAGTCGGCGTCGGCCTCGGGTGTGGCGCCCCGCGGTTTCGAGCCCGCGATCGGATGCGTGAACACCCGCCCGTCCTCCACCTTCACGAGCGCCTCGGGCGACGACCCGACGATCCAGTACGGCTCACCGCCCGGGTCGTCGAGGTGCAGGAGGTACATGTACGGGCTGGGATTGAGGCTGCGGAGCACCCGGTACACGTCGATCGGGTCGGCGGTGGCCTCCTGCTCGAATCGCTGCGAGATGACCACCTGGAAGATGTCGCCGTCGTGGATGTACCGCTTCGAGCGGTCGACCGCCGCGAGGAAGTCCGCCTTCTCGGTGCGGTGCCGGGGAGTGGCCGCGGCACCCAGGTCGATCTCGGCGAGCCACGCCTCGGATGGCGCCGCGAGCGCCTCCTGCATGCGGTCGAGGCGCTGCTGGGAGTCGGTCCAGAGCGCGTCGGCCTGCTCGGCGCCGTCGTTGAGCACGGATGCCACGAGCTGCACGGTTCCCGTACGGTGGTCGATCACGACGAGTTCCGCGACGAACGAGAAGGCCTGGCCCGGCATCGCGAAGTCGGCGGGCGGGCGATTCGGGAGTCGCTCGATCTGCCGGATCGCCTCCCACCCGATGAAGCCGACGAGGCCGCCGGTGAGCGGCGGAGCGCCGGGCACGTCCTCGGTGCGCCACCGCTCGAAGAGCGCCTCCAGCGCCGCGAGGGGCGCGAGGTCGCCGGCCTCACCGAGTGCCCGCTCGGCCGAGAGCCCGTAGTCCTGCCACTCGACGCGACCGTCGCGCTCGGTGAGCACGCCGAACGACGATGCGCCGACGAAGGAGTACCGCGACCAGATGCCGCCCTGCTCCGCCGACTCCAGCAGGAACGTGCCGGGGCGCCCCTGGGCGAGCTTGCGATAGATGCCGACGGGCGTCTCACCGTCGGCGAACAGCTCTCGCGTGACCGGCACGACCCTGCGCCCCGGCAGCAGGGTGGTGAACTCGTCGAACGTGGTGGTGGCGGCGGGCACTGGTCTCCTCGTCGTCGTCGGATCGTCAGCGGGCGACTGAGTCGTCAGGGGAGGGATGCGCACCCTGGGCGACCTGCAGCCGGTCGCCGTCGAAACAGGTTCGCGTGCCGGTGTGGCAGGCGGCTCCGACCTGCTCGACCGTCACGAGGAGCGTATCGGCGTCGCAGTCGAGCGCGGCGCTGCGCACGTACTGCACGTGACCCGACGTGTCGCCCTTGCGCCAGTACTCCTGCCGCGACCTCGACCAGAACGTCACGCGGCCCTCGGTGAGCGTGCGGCGCATCGCCTCGCGGTCCATCCAGCCCAGCATGAGCACCTCGCCGGTGCCCTCCTGCTGGATGATCGCCGGCAGCAGGCCGTCGCTGTTGAACACCGCCCGGTCGAGCGGCGACCCGTCGGGCGCCCACGCCTCCTCGTCGCGCTCCAGCTCCTCGTCTCCGGGTTCGCTCATCGCACGATCCTCCCATCGGCGGCGAGCGCCGCCTTGACCTCGGCGATCGTCACTTCGCCGTTGTGGAACACGGATGCCGCGAGCACCGCGTCGGCGCCGGCCGCGATCGCCGGCGGGAAGTCGCCGACCGACCCGGCGCCGCCCGACGCGATGACGGGCACGCTGGAGACCTCGTGCATGAGTGACGTGAGCTCGAGGTCGAAGCCCGCCTTCGTGCCGTCGGCGTCGATCGAGTTGACGAGCAACTCCCCTGCGCCCAGCTCCATGGCCTGCCTCGCCCACTCGAGGGCATCGACGTCGGTCTCGGTCCGACCGCCGTGCGTGGTGACCACGAATCCCGACTCGGTGCGGTCGGAGCGCTTCACGTCGAGCGAGAGCACGAGCACCTGCGCCCCGAAGCGGTCGGCGATCTCGGCGATGAGCGCCGGCCGGGCGATCGCGGCGCTGTTCACGCCGATCTTGTCGGCGCCGTAGCCCAGCAGGCGCGCCACGTCGTCGGTGGAGCGAACGCCGCCGCCCACCGTGAGCGGGATGAAGACCTGCTCCGCCACGCGCTGGACCATGTCGTAGGTCGTCGAGCGGTCGTCGACGGTCGCGGTGACGTCGAGGAACGTGAGCTCGTCGGCCCCCTGCTCGGAGTAGCGTGCCGCGAGCTCCACCGGGTCGCCGGCGTCGCGCAGGTTCTGGAAGTTCACGCCCTTCACGACGCGGCCCGCGGCCACGTCGAGGCAGGGGATCACACGGACGGCGAGGGACATCCGCGCCTCACAACCGTGCCGCGTGGATGGCGCTGACGAGGATGGCCCGCGCGCCGAGCGAGTACAGCTCGTCCATCACGTGGTTCATGTCGACCCGCGGGATCATGACCCGCACCGCGACCCACTCGGGGTCGTGCAGTGGCGAGACGGTCGGCGACTCGAACCCGGGAGCCACCTCGGTGGCCCGCTGCAGGTGCTCGACGGGCATGTCGTAGTCGACCAGCACGTACTGGCGCGCGACGAGCACGCCTTGGAGACGGCGCAGGAGCGTCGCCGCGCCGGGGCGCTCGGTGCCCGACCCGATGAGCACCGCCTCGGACTCGAGGATGACGGGCCCGAAGATCTCGAGCCCCGCCTTGCGGAGGGTCGAGCCGGTCGACACGACGTCGGCCACGGCGTCGGCGACGCCGAGCCGCACCGCCGACTCGACCGCGCCGTCGAGCTTCACGAGCTCCGCCTTCACGCCGTGGGCGGTCAGGAATCCGTCGACGAGTCCGGGGTAGCTCGTCGCGACCCGCACGCCCTCGAGGTCGGCGAGGTCGGTGTACATGCCGTTCGGGGCGGCGAAGCGGAAGGTGGACTCGCCGAATCCGAGCGGCGCGATCTCGGTGGCATCCGACCCGGAATCGAGCAGGAGGTCGCGTCCGGTGATGCCGACGTCGATCGCGCCCGAGCCGACGTAGGTGGCGATGTCGCGTGGGCGAAGGTAGAAGAACTCGACCCCGTTGCGGGGGTCGGCGACGATGAGCTCGCGCGGGTCCCGGCGGCCGGTGTACCCGGCCTCGTACAGCATCTGTCCTGCGGTCTCGGAGAGTGAGCCCTTGTTGGGCACGGCGATTCGAAGCATTCCCTGGCTTTCGTGTCGAACGATCTGATCGGTCATCTGCGTCATGGCGTGATCAGAGATGTCGGTACACGTCGGCGAGGGTCAGGCCCTTCGAGAGCATGAGCACCTGCAGGTGGTAGAGGAGCTGCGAGATCTCCTCGGCGGTGGCCTGATCGCTCTCGTACTCGGCGGCCATCCAGACCTCGGCCGCCTCTTCCACGATCTTCTTGCCGATGGCGTGCACGCCGGCATCGAGCTCGCGCACGGTACCGGAACCCTCGGGGCGGGTGCGGGCTTTCTCGCTGAGCTCGACGAAGAGATCGTCGAAGGTCTTCACCCGTCTAGGTTATCGGTGCGTGTGCGGGTGCGCGGCCACCGCGTCTCGCAGCGCCACGATGCGCTCGGCGGGCTCGCCGTCTCCGTTGAAGACGGCCGAGCCCGCGACGAACGTGTTCGCACCGGCCTCGGCGGCGATGCCGATGGTCTCCTCGGTGATGCCGCCGTCGACCTGCAGCCAGATGTCGAGCCCGGCGTCCTGCACGGCGTCGGCCACGCGCGCGAGCTTCGGCATCGTCTCGGGGATGAAGGACTGCCCGCCGAAGCCCGGCTCGACGGTCATCACGAGCACCTGGTCGAACTCGGGCAGGAGGTCGAGGTAGGGCGTGGCATCCGTGCCCGGCTTCAGGGCGATGCCCGCCCGTGCGCCGATCTCCCGCAGCCGGCGCGCGAGGGAGACGGGTTCGCCCGCGGCTTCGGCGTGGAACGTCACCGAGA
>DASUVU010000195.1:0-3072 GCA_036378815.1 Agromyces sp.
GGGGTCGTCGACCGCGCCGTGGCGGCGGTCGGGACATCCGCCGTCGTGGCCTCTGGCGGTGCGGCGCCCGCGACCCGACCCGCGCTCGAGGACCTCGTCGCGACGGTCACCGAGCTGACCGCGCGAACCGTCGTCGATGCCATCCCAGGCGACTCGACCGTGCTCATCGCGTCGGGCGGCGGCGCGCGCAATCCCGCGCTGCTCCGGCGCATCACGACGCTGGCCGCCGAACGCGGCATCGCCGTGGAGTCGAGCGACGCCCGCGGGATCGACCCGTCGTTCAAGGAGTCGCTCATGTTCGCCCTACTCGGCTTCCTGAGCTGGCACGGCGTTCCGGCGCGGCTGTCGTCGGGCGGCTCGGGGGAGCCGCGCGTCGCAGGCCGATTCACGAGCGGTCGGATGCCGCTGCGCCTCCCGCCGCCGCTCGCCGGCGTCGCATCCGTCACCATCACCAGCACCGATCACGGGGGAGCACCGCGATGAGCCACACCGTTCCCGCCGAGGACCGTCGCGCGCTGCGCGAGCTCCTCGGCGAGCTCGCGACCGAGGCGCAGCTCGCGGCGATGCAGGGCGAAAGCGCCCAGGCCGTCGCTGCAGTGACGGATGCCGCGCCGCAGGTCGCCGCGGCCATCGACGCGATCGTCCCCCGCCTCCGTGCCGGCGGGCGACTCGTCTACCTCGGTGCCGGCACCGCCGGACGCATGGGCGTGCTCGACGCGAGCGAGATCCCGCCGACGTTCGGCACCGATCCGTCGCTCGTGGTCGGGGTGATCGCGGGCGGTGACGTCGCGCTCCGCACCGCCGTCGAGGACGCGGAGGACGACGCCGCGCTCGGCGCGTCCGACCTCGAGGCGATCGGGCTCACCGCCGCCGACGCCGTGGTCGGCATCTCAGCGTCGGGACGGACGCCCTATGTCGTCGGTGCGCTCGAGCACGCGCGCTCCGTCGGCGCGCTCACCGTGGGCCTCTCGTGCAACGCCGGCTCCGCCATCGGCGAGGTCGCCGACCTCGCGATCGAGACGGTCGTCGGCCCCGAGATCGTCGCGGGCTCGACCCGCCTGAAAGGCGGCACCGCGCAGAAGCTCGTGCTGAACGCGATCTCGACGATCGCGATGGTGCGCCTCGGCAAGGTGCACGGAAACCTCATGGTCGACGTGCAGGCCACGAACGCGAAGCTGCGTGCCCGTGCGGAACGCATCGTCATGCAGGCGACCGGAATCGATGCGGCTGCGGCATCCGCTGCCCTCGAATCGGTGGGCGGCTCGGTGAAGGCGGCGATCCTCGTAACCAGTACTGGGGTGACGCCGCAGGAGGCGATCGCCCGCCTCGCGACGCACGATGGGGTGTTGCGTGATGCGCTGGCCGGCGTCGCCGCCGCAGAGGTCGCGGCGGGGGCGCGACCGGCATCGCCCCGAGCAGAGGCTGCCCTGACAGAGGAGACCGATGGCGATGGCCCTTGACGTGCTCTCGACCGTGCGGCAGGCCCTGCCGCGCCTGAGCTCGTCGGAGGCGCGGGTCGCCGAGGCGATCATCGCCGACCCGACGATCGTGGTCGACCTGACGATCACGGATCTCGCGCAGCGCTGCGGCACGTCGCTCTCGACGGTCGCACGGTTCTGCCAGACGCTCGGGTACTCGGGGTACCGCGAGTTCCGCATGGAGGTCGCAAGTGCGCTGAGTCGCGAGGCCGCGGAGCGCGACCGCTTCGGGCTGGCCGACTCGGACATCAGTCCGGATGACTCGGGCGCCGAGGTGATCGCGAAGATCGCGTTCCACGAGGTGCTCGCGATCGAGCAGACGGCGCAGGGCCTGGATGTCGCGGTGCTCGACCAGGTCGTGGACGCGATCTCGACCGCCGGCCACATCGACGTCTACGGGTTCGGCGCGAGCGGCCTCACCGCGCAGGATCTGCAGCAGAAGCTGGCCCGCATCGGCATTTCGGCGTTCTGCTCGGTCGACGTGCACCTGGCCTTGGTCTCGGCCGCGCTGCGAACGCCCGGTGACGTGGCGATCGGCATCTCGCACTCGGGTCTCACGACCGAGACGATCCACGCGCTCAGCACCGCGCGCGACGCGGGTGCGACCACGGTGGCGCTCACCAACTCTGCGGAATCGCCGATCACCGAGGTCGCCGACATCGTGCTCACGACGCAGGCCCGCGAGTCGACGTACCGCATGGGTGCGATGTCGAGCCGCATCGCGCAGCTCGCCGTCGTGGATTTCCTGTTCGTTCGCGTCGCGCAGCGCCGGCACGAAGAGGTGGCGGATCCGCTGCGTCGCACGTTCGAGGTCACGGCGACGCACCGGGTGAACGGTCGCAAGCGGCGCGACTGAGGGCGCGTTCGGCGTCTTCGGGATCGCCTCGGACGCGCGTGTGCGACCGGCGATGTCGTCGGCGCGGCGTACGGTTGGCGCCATGAGCAACCAGGTGCAGCCGCAGCCCCACGTCGAACGCGATGTGCTCGATGAGCAGTGCCCGCGCTGCGACTCGACCGCCGTCCGGCTGGTCGTGACCGCACTCTGGGTGGAACCCGAGTTCGATTCGTCGACGGATGCCGCGGCCGCGCCGTCCCCCGTCGACGACCCGCTCTTCGACTGCCGCGAGTGCGGCTTCGAGTGGGGCGAGCTCCTGCGCAGCCTCATGGGCTGAGTTCTGCGCTGCCGCGGGCGACTTTTCGGCTGTGGATAAGCCGAGGTTCGGCCGCGCGAGCTCGTTTAGGCTCATCGGCATGCTGCGTTCCCGCCCCCGCCGTTCGGTGACCAATCGTGCGGGCGCTGGGGTTGTGGCGGCAGCATCCGTTGCGCTCCTGCTCGGCGGATGTGTCGGCGTGCCCGGCGCAACCCCCACGCCGACCGCCGCCCCGTCGCCGTCGCCCTCGCCCGAGCCGATCTTCGCGTCGGACGAGGAGGCGCTTGCGGCGGCCGTTGAGGCGTACGAGCGCTACCTCCGTGTGTCTCAAATGATCGGAGAGGAGGGAGGCGCGAACCCAAGGCGGATTCTCTCGGTAGTCACGCCCGAATATGCCGAAGTAGCAATCGCGGGCTTCGAAGGCATGGCCACCCAAGACCTCC
>DASUVU010000196.1:0-13503 GCA_036378815.1 Agromyces sp.
CTCGCACCCCTGGAGAAGGTCCTGTACGGAGGCTCGAGCGTCCGTCGCTGGATCCTCACGTTCGTGCGCTCGTCCGACCGCGAGGTGCTCCGAGACGGCTGGCGCCGTGGACGGCGCGATGGGATGCGCACCCGGCCCCGGCCGAATGCGATGTCACTCGCCGGGCTCGGTGACGTGAGCGACGCCGTCGCGCGGGTGGATCGCGGATGACGGAGCCCTTCACCCTGCTGATGCCGGTGTACGGCGGTGACGACGCCGCGCACTTCCTGAAGGCGTTCACCTCCAGTGTCACCGCGCAGACGCGGCGGCCCGATGAGGTCGTGCTCGTCCAGGACGGGCCGGTGGCGGAGCGCCTCGAGGAGACGATCACCGAGGCGATCGCAGCGTCGCCGGTCGCGGTGGTGCACCATCGCATCGAGCGTAACGTCGGATTGGCTCGTGCGCTGACGGAGGGCCTGTCGCTGAGCTCGCACGACATCGTCGCCCGCATGGACGCCGATGACATCTCGCTGCCCGAACGATTCGCCAAGCAGGTGCCGCTCGTCGAGGACGGACTCGACCTCGTCGGCACCGGCATGTTCGAGTTCCTCGACGACGTCGGCTCGATCGTCGGGCAACGCGTCCCTCGCACGGAGCACGCCGAGATCGTGCGCTACGCACGCTTCCACGACCCCTTCAGCCACCCGACCGTCGTGTACCGCCGATCCGCCGTGGAGCACGCGGGTGGATACCAACCGCTCGGACTCATGGAGGACTACTGGCTCTTCGCGAGGATGATCGATACCGGCGCCGTCGTCGGCAACATCGCCGAACCGCTCGTCATGTACCGGGTGGGATCCGGAGCGTACGCGCGACGCGGTGGTCGAGCGCAGTGGCGGAGCGAGGTGGCACTCCAGCGAGCCATGCGCGGCATCGGCTTCACGACCCGCAGGGAGTTCGTTCGGAACGTGACGATCCGCGGGCTCTACCGGTTCGTTCCCGAGCGTCTGCGACGCGTCGCCTATCGTCGGTTCATCGCCGATGCCGGCCGGAACCGCCGCCCGTGACGTGACCCGCGAGACGAGCCACGTGGGACGCCTGGGATACCGTTGAATGTCCCGCACAGCCCTGCGGGCGGAGGAGGAACACCCGTGACCGATCGTTCGAACGTGCGTATCGCACCGTCAGCGGATGTCTCAGACGACGCGCAGATCGGCGAGGGATCCTCGATCTGGCATCTCGCGCAGGTCCGCGAACGGGCCTCCCTCGGAGCGAACTGCATCATCGGGCGCGGCGCGTACATCGGCACCGGCGTGGTGATGGGGGAGAACAGCAAGGTGCAGAACTACGCCCTCGTCTACGAGCCGGCCGAGATCGGACGGGGGGTCTTCATCGGCCCCGCCGTCGTGCTGACCAACGACACCTATCCGAGGGCGATCACCCCGACCGGCGAGCTGAAGTCGGCGCATGACTGGACTCCGGTGGGCGTGACGATCGAGGAGGGTGCCTCGATCGGTGCCCGGGCCCTGTGTGTCGCGCCGGTCCGCATCGGGCGCTGGGCGACCGTCGCGGCCGGGGCCGTGGTCACCAAGGACGTGCCCGCGTTCGCGCTCGTGGCGGGCGTTCCGGCCAGGCGGATCCGCTGGGTGGGCAAGGCCGGAGTCCCACTCACGCAGGACGGCGACTCGTGGGTCTGCCCGTCGACGGGTGAGCGGTACGTCGAGGAGGCGGGGGTCCTGCGGGAGGCGTAGGCACGAACGCGCGTGCCGAGCGGCGACGGAGCCGACCGCTCAGGAGTCCAACGACCGCAGCAGCCCGACCGCCTCCGTCGAGGGCCCGTCGAAGACCACCGACCCCTTGTCGATCACGATGCCGCGTTGGCAGAGGTTCGCGACCATGTCGAGGTCGTGGCTGACGACGACGAGCGTCTTCCCCTCGGCGTGGAGCTCGCGGATGCGAGCCAGGCACTTGCGCTGGAACGGCTCGTCGCCGACCGAGAGGATCTCGTCGACGAGGAGGATGTCGAGCTCCGTGTGGATGGCGACGGCGAACGCGAGCCTGAGGAACATGCCCGACGAGTAGTGCTTCACCTCGGTGTCGATGAACTGCTCGATCTCGGAGAAGGCGACGATGTCGTCGAAGCGCGCGTCGATCTCGGGCTTGCTCATGCCCAGGATCGCGGCGTTCAGGTAGACGTTCTCCCGACCGGACAGGTCGGGATGGAATCCCGCGCCGACCTCGATGAGCCCGGCGACGCGACCGCGGGTGAGGACCAGGCCGTCATCGGGCTGGAGCACACCGGAGATGAGCTTGAGCAGGGTGGACTTGCCCGACCCGTTGTACCCGAGCAGCGCGACCGACTCGCCCTCCGAGATGATCGCGCTGACGTCGTGCAGGGCGTCGAATGTCGAACTGATCTGCTTCTTCCTGATCGCGGCGATGAACGTCTCTTTCAGGGAGTGCGTGTGGCGGAACTTGAACGTCTTGCGGACGTCCTCGACGATGATGCGGACGCGTTCGAGATCGAGTTCAGAGATCTTGTGCAAAACGCCCCTCCAACCGGCGGAACACCAGCTGGCCGATTGCGAGCACCACCAGCGAGATGACGAACGAGATGAGGCCTATGACGACCACCGAGGAGGTCGTCCCCTGGGGCAGGGACGTCGTCGGAAGCCAGAATGCGGAGTGCATGAGTTCCACGGCCGCGGTCAGCGGGTTGAGTTGGTAGATCACGACCAGCCATTCGGGGAGCACCGCCCGGACCATCGACATCTGGTACAGCACGGGCGACGCCCACGTCGCGATGAGGGCGATGAGCTCGACGAAGTTCTGCGCGTCACGGAACGACACGTTGACGGCCCCGAAGAGCAGGCCGAGCCCGGTCGCGAACGCGAAGATGATCGCGATCGCGAGCAGGACCCCGGCCAGCTGCAGCGGCGACGGGGTCCAGCCGACGATGAGGCAGACGACGAGGATGATGGCGACCTGCGGGAGGAAGTTCACGAACGCCACGAGTGACGACGAGACCGGGAACAGTTCGCGCGGCAGGTAGATCTTCTTGATCAGGGGTGCGTTGTCGACGAGCGACTTCGTGCCGTTGTTGAACGCCTCGTTGAAGACATTGACGACGATCAGCCCGCTGAAGATGTAGATCGCGTAGTTCGGGATGACGTTGTTCTGCTGCAGGAACACGCCGAGCGCGATGAAGAAGACCGCGAACTGCGTCAGCGGCTTCACATACGACCACAGCCAGCCCAGGACGGACCCGCGATAGCGGACCCGCACCTCCTGGCGGACGAGCAGGGCCAGGAGGTACCGACGGCCGAAGACGTCGACGAGACCGGCGCTGTGTCCGGGTCGTATGAAGCCGTCCCGAGGGGACGGCGCGATGTTCTGGTTCACCGCTCCGTCATTCCGTGGGATGCCTCGGCCATCCGGTCGGATGCCGCAGCTCGGTTGGACGACTTCGCCCTGCCGGAGGCCTTGCCCGTGCCGGATGCCTTGCCTGTACCGGAGGCCTTGCCCGTGCCGGATGCGGGTCCGCCGGATGCTGCAGTGTCGAGGCCGAGCGTCGCGGCCCACTGCTCGGGCGACGTGATCGTCGACACGCTGTCGCGGTACTCGCGACTCAGTCGACTCCACTGCCGGCGGATGCGGAGGTTCGAGCGGATGCTCGAGACGAAGAGCTTCCGGAACCTCGCGCGGTCGCGAACGTGCCACGTGACCCCCGAGCCCTCGGCGTTGCTGACCGCGAAGCTGTCGAGCGGCGGCAGCTTCCACCACGGCGTGCCGTGCGGGAGGTGGGCCTCGGGATGACGTGCGCTCTCGGGCCGGACCGGGCGGAACCAGTGCCGCCAGCCGTACTTGGCCACGAAGCGATATGCGCCGAGACCCGTGGGCTTGCTCCCGCCCGCTGCCGGGTCGTTGCCGAAGTAGGCCGTCGGGGGGAAGTAGTCGTAGGTCGTCGCGTCCTTGGTCAGGGTGGCTTCGCGGAAGTCCTTGGCGAGCGCACGGATCGCCGGGAGCCGGGTCTGCAGTTCACCGTGGAGGGCGGCCGGGCCCGCGAGGACGCTCTTGTAGGCGAGCTGTCGAAGCGTCACGGCGTAGTAGTCGAGCGTCAGCACGTGCCGGATGTCGCTCGCGAGATTGCTGAGGGGCAGGCGGCCGCCCTTCGGGTGCGGCGAGTGCAGCAGCGCCGCGATGAGCCGGTTCCGCGCGTGGAAGAACGCCTGCCAGTCGCGGGTGTCGTCCTTGTCGACCCAGGACACGTGCCAGATGGCGGCCCCGGGGAGGCTCACGGTGCGATATCCGTGCTCGGCGGCCCGAAGCGAGTACTCCGCGTCGTCCCACTTGATGAACACCGGCAGCGACAGGCCGATCTCGCGGATGACCTTCACCGGGATGAGGCTCATCCACCACCCGTTGTAGTCGACGTCGAACCGACGGTGCATCCACCTCGTCTGGCGGAGGTTCGCGGAGGTGAAGTCGTGCCGGTCGGGAGTGATCGGACCCCACATGAAGGTCCACCGGTCGACGCCCTCGGCGTACGCGTGCAGCTTCGTCTTGTCGTACATGTCGAACATGTGGCCGCCGACGATCGTGGGATCGGCGCAGAATCGTGCGAAGGAGAGCGCGCGGCGGATGCACTCGGGCTCGATGGCCACATCGTCGTCGAGCAGCATGAGGAAGTCGGAGCGCTCTGCGGTGAGGGTCTCGTACATGCCGCGCGAGAATCCGCCGGAACCGCCGACGTTCGCCTGCTCGATGACGCGGAGCCGACCGCCGAGGGAGGCGTCGGCATGCGCGAAGCCGTGGTGCTCGCGGATCTTGTCGGAGCCCTGGTCGACCACCAGGACCTCGTCGATGCCGGCGAGCGCGTCGGCGTCGGATCCGATCGTCTCGAGCAGGTCCATGCAGTAGTCGGTGCGGTTCAGCGTCGTGATCGAGATCGTGAGGTTTCCGCCGGTGACCGGTTGCGCGTCTTCGGGCGCGAGCCAGTCGGCCTGGACGAGGTCGAACTCGCCTCCGCTCGAGATGAGGTCGAACCAGAACCAGCCGCCGTCGAGGAACTTGTCGAACGGCAGGTCGAACACGCTCGTCGTCTCGCCGTCGACGCGCCGCGTCAGCACGGTCTGCACGACCCCGCGGGCGTTCGAACGGTAGACGGCGACGTCGCCCTGGCCGCGGGTCGCGACCGAGAGGCGCACGGCCCTGAGGTGCGTCCACCGCTGCCAGTAGCTGGCCGGGAAGGCGTTGAAGTACGTCGCCAGCGACACCCTGCTGCCCGCCGGGATCGCGAGGCTCCTCCGTCCGGTGATCATGTTGAGGGCGTTCACGTGCGAGACGCGCAGCGGTGAGGTGTGGACCTCGTTGGGCACGGGCCCGCGTCGATGACGGACCTGCGCGGCCTCGGGTCGCACCTCCTGGCGAACCTCGGTCCATTCGTCGGCGTCGAGGTAGAGCGGGGCCATGTCGGGGTCACCCGGCCCGGGGAAGATGACCTTGCTGAGTACGATTCCGGTTGTCATTCAGTTCCTTGTCAGGCGCTCTTCGCTTCGAAGAGCGGCTTGAGCTTGTTCTCGAACATGCTGAGGGCAGATCCGATCGCCATGTGCATGTCGAGGTACTTGTAGGTGCCGAGACGCCCGCCGAAGAAGACCTCGGGCTCTCCGGCCTGCAGGTCGCGGTACGCGAGGAGCGACTCCCGGTCGGACGGGGTGTTGACGGGGTAGTAGGGCTCGTCATCGTGGGATGCGAACCGCGAGAACTCGCGCATGATCACGGTGCGATCGGTCGGGTAGTGGTCACGTTCGGGATGGAAGTGGCGGAACTCGTGGATGCGCGTGTAGGGCACCGACGCATCCGCGTAGTTCATCACCGGGGTGCCCTGGAAGTCGCCGACGGGAAGCACCTCCCGCTCGAAGTCGAGCGTGCGCCAGGCCAGCTCCCCGCCCGTGTAGTCGAAGTACCGGTCGATCGGGCCCGTGTAGACGATGGGCACGCTGCCGACGGCCGAGGCCTTGTCCGCGTCGTGCGAGGCATCGAAGAAGTCGGTTTCGAGGCGCACCTCGATGTTCGGGTGATCGGCCATGCGCTCGAGCCACGCCGTGTACCCGTCGACGGGCAGGCCCTCGAACGTGTCGTTGAAGTACCGGTTGTCGTAGGTGTAGCGCACCGGGAGTCGACTGATGACATCGGCCGGCAACTGCGTCGGGTCGGTCTGCCACTGCTTCGCCGTGTAGTCGCGGATGAACGCCTCGTAGAGCGGCCGGCCGATCAGCGCGATGGCCTTCTCCTCGAGGTTCTCGGCGTCTGCGGTGGCGATCTCCGCCGCCTGCTCGGCGATGAGCGCGCGGGCCTCGGCGGGGGAGTGGGCCGCCCGGAAGAACTGGTTGATCGTGCCCAGGTTGATCGGAAGCGGGTACACCTCGCCCCGGTAGTCGGTGTAGACGCGGTGGGTGTAGGACGTGAAGTCGGTGAACCGGTTGACGTAGTCCCACACGGGCCTGTTCGACGTGTGAAACAGGTGCGCACCGTACACGTGCACTTCGATGCCGGTGTCGGGGTCGGGGGCGCTGTACGCGTTGCCGCCGATGTGCGACCGCCGGTCGAGGACCAGCACCTTCAGGCCGAGTTCCGTTGCCGCCCGTTCCGCCACCGTCAGGCCGAAGAAGCCCGATCCGACCACCAGGAGATCAACGTTCACGCGCACGTCCTTCGATGAATTGCACCCCGGAGATCGCCGGGCCGACGTCCTAGGATACCCGATCGCATGCCGGACTCAGGTGAGCGCACGAGAGCCGCGGTCACCACCGGTGGCGCACTGATCGTAGCGCGACCGAGGGCCTCGCACGTGGTGTCCGGTCATCGGCTGGTAGGCTTCGGTGCTGACAACCGCCCAGCGGGCGGGCTCTCCGAGCGGCGTATCGCTCCAACAATCCCGATCCGAAAGAAGGTGCCGATGTCGAGCGCTCGGCCGAAACTGAGCCTGATCGTGCCGGCGTACAACGAGTACGAAGCCGCTCGCGAGATCGTCGACTTCTACCACGACATCCGGGACCGGCACACCTCGTTCGACTTCGAGCTGCTCGTCGTCGACGACGGTTCCACCGACGGCACCGCCGCCGCACTGACGGCGGAGCTCTCCGAGGGCGACGACGCCCGGGTGCTGAGCCTGTCCCGCAACTTCGGATCGCACGCCGCCATCACCGCCGGATTCGCGCACGCGAGGGGCGACGCGGCGCTCACGCTGAGTGCCGACCGGCAGGAGCCCCTGGAGGCCATCGGCGACTTCCTCGCCCAGTGGGAGGACGGCGCCGACATCGTGTGGGGCCTCCGTTCCATGAGGGCCACCAAGAAGGGCATGGGCGAATCCTTCGCGAAGGGGTTCTCGAAGGTCTACCAGCGGTATTCCGACGTTCCGAGCTATCCGCGCGAGGGGCCCTCGCAGATCCTCGTGTCCCGCGCGGTGCTCGACGTCCTGAATCGCATGCCCGAGCTCAACCGCAACGTGCTCGCGATGGCCGCATGGACGGGGTTCGACCAGCGCAACGTCTACTTCGAGCAGCTCCCACGTCCGCACGGACAGTCCAAGTGGACGTCGAAGAAGAAGATGAAGCTGGTCGTCGACTCGTTCGTCGAGTTCTCGCACGCCCCGCTCCAATGGCTCGGCTTCATCGGCGTCACCCTGGGTGCCCTCGGCGTCCTCGGCCTGATCGCGGCGCTCGTGCTGGTGTTCACGCCGGCGTCCGGAGGAGCCGGATGGGCGATGATCGCGGGTCTCGTGCTCGCGGTCGGGGGGTTCAACGCCCTCGCGACGAGCGTGCTCGGCGAATACGTGTGGCGCGCGGGCGACGACGCGAGGCAGCGTCCCGCCTTCATCGTCAAGTCGATCACCGAGGCCGGTGGCCGGTGACGCCGGGGAGCCGATCACGGCGGCCCTCGGCGTGCGCTCGAACGGCGCTGTTAGGATTCCGAGCGGTATTCAGAGGAGAACGATGAGTCGAAACGTGCCATTGGGGCAGCCCACCGTCGGTCAGGAAGAGCTCGACGCGATCGCAGAGGTCTTCGAATCCGGGTGGTTGTCCGGGGCCGGACCCTCCTGCCTGGCCTTCGAGCGCGAGTTCGCGGCGGTGGCCGGGGTCGACAACGTCCTCTCCACGAGCAACTGCGGTTCGGCGCTGCACCTCGCCCAGCTCGTGCTGGGCGCCGGTCCCGGCGATGAGGTCATCGTCGGCGACTACACCTTCCCGGCGACGGGGCACTCGGTGCTCTGGACCGGTGCCACCCCGGTGTTCGTCGACGTTCGACCCGACATCTGGTCGATCGATCCCGAGCAGGTCGAGGCGGCGATCACCGAGCGCACGGTCGGGATCATCGCCGTCGACGTCTTCGGGCAGCCGGCCGACTTCGACGAGCTCCGCGCGATCGCCGACCGCCACGGGCTCTGGCTCCTCGAGGACGCCGCGTGTTCGGCCGGCGCCACGTACAAGGGGCGCCAGGCCGGAAGCATCGCCGACCTCGCCGCGTTCAGCTTCCACGGCCGCAAGGGCATCACGGCCGGCGAGGGAGGCGCCCTCGTCGGGGCGAACGCCGACCTCATCGCCCACGCCAGGAAGCTCCACACCTACGGCATCGCGCCGGCGATCACCCGCGAGGGTTCCGCCACGCTCCCGGTGCCGTCATTCGACGAGCTCGGCTACAACTACCGCATGTCCGACATCCAGGCGGCCATCATGCGCGTGCAGGTCAAGCGGCTTCCCGACCTGCTCGCCAACCGGCAGCGCGTGGCCGACGGATACGCGGAACGGCTCGGAGACCTCGAGCAGCTCACGCTGCCCGTGGCCCTCGACGATCGCACCCACCCGTGGCAGTCGTACGTCATCACGGTCGGGTCCGACCTCGATCGCGGCGCCGTGGCGCTCGCGCTCCGTGAGCGCGGCGTCGGCTGCAACTTCGGCACCTATGCCAGCCACGTGCAGCCGCTCTACGGCGACCAGGCGCCCCTGCCCGTGTCGGCCGACCTCTTCACCCGTCACATCGCCATCCCGATGTACGCCGGCATGAGCGACGACGACGTGGCATACGTGGCCGACACGGTGCGCGACGTCGTGTCGTCGTCGGCCGTCCGTCGCTGAGCGACGAACCCCAACCCGTCGTGCCGCGAGCGCGGACCGACAGAACACCAGCAAAGGAATCATCAGCGCATGTCTGAGCAGAAGACCGTCTTCGTCACCGGAGGGGCCGGCTTCATCGGCCTCCACGTCGTCAACCAGTTGCTCGAGAAGGACTACAAGGTCCGCATCTTCGACAACATGGTGCGCGGCGACCGCGACCGGGCGAACGAACTCGCCTCCTCGCACGGGGTCGAGGTCATCGACCAGGACGTGCGCTACGGTGCGTCGGTGATGGCCGCGATGAAGGGTGCCGATCGCGTCGTGCACCTCGCCGCGGACTCCATCAACAAGAGCGTGGCCGACCCGTTCAGCTCGCTGCACATGAACGTCGACGGCACGCACAACGTCTTCGCCGCCGCGGTGCACCACGGTGTCGAGCGCGTCGTGTTCGCGTCGAGCGCCTCCGTGTACGGCGACCCGACGAAGCTGCCGATGCACGAGGACGACCGACTCAGCCCCCTGACGCCGTACTGCATCGGCAAGCGCACCGCGGAGGACCTCGCCGGCTACTACCAGCGCCGATACGGCATGAGCTGGATCGGGCTGCGCTTCTTCAACGTCTACGGGCCGGGTCAGAAGACCACCGCCTACTACACGTCGGTCATCAATCACTTCGTGAACCGCCTCCGCAACGGCGAGCCTCCGGTCATCGACGGGAAGGGCGAGCAGTCGATGGACTTCATCCACGTGCACGACATCGCCCGTGCGGTCGTCCTCGCGACGGAGTCGAAGGAGGCGAACGCTCCGATCAACGTGGGCACGGGAATCGACACGAGCGTGGCCGACCTCGCGCGGATCCTCATCCAGGCCGTGGGCGCCGACGTCGAGCCGATCTTCAACCCGCGGGACGTGCTCGTCAGCCGCCGCGCCGCCGACACGACTCGGGCGAAGGAGATGCTCGGATTCGAGTACTCGATCCCGGTCGGCGAGGGCATGGCCGACCTCATCCAGGTCGAGACGGCTGTCGCCGCCAAGTGACCGGTCGCACCCCGGGGAGGATCCCCGAGAACCCGTATCACGAGCAGTGCTGGCTGATCGGCGAGCCCGCCATCGGCGAGGGCACGTGGATCGGCGCATTCACGGTGATCGACGGGTCGGGCGGTCTGACGATCGGCTCGGGGTGCGACATCTCCTCCGGCGTGCACATCTACACGCACTCGTCGGTGCGCCGGTGCGTCTCGGGTCGTCGGTTCGACGAGGTCGAACGCGAGCCGGTCACGATCGGAGACCGGGTCTTCATCGGCGCGAACGCCGTCGTCATGATGGGCGTCACCATCGGTGACGAAGCGGTGGTCGGTGCCGGCGCCGTCGTGAGCAAGGACGTTCCCGCGCGGACCGTCGTCGCCGGCGTGCCGGCACGGCCCGTCGCTCGGGTGCGCCTCGGCGACGCCGACGATCCGAGACCCGGATTCGACGCGATCGACACGTGACGGGGCGCTGCCGGCACCGAGTGCCGATCGCGCCGACCACGAGATCGAGACGACGGAATGGGCGGGGCTCCCTCGTGGATGCCCCGCCCATTCGCGTCGTCAGCGTGACGAGTTCGGTTCGAGGGCGCGATCGACGATGCGGTGCGCCGGAAGGATCGAGGCGCGCTCCGCATCGACGTCGACCTCGTGCCCGACGAGCTTGAGGAAGCGCTCGAACTGCGCGGCGAGCGGCTCCCTCCCATAGATCTCGGGGACCTCCATCTCCGTCGACTGACGGAAGCCCGCACCGTCGCCCTCGTCGCCGGAGATCGTCGAGTGACGATAGATGGTCACGCCACGACGCAGCAGGTCGATCTCGACCATCTGGTTGAGCGACTGCACCATCATCGTCCGGACCTTCCGCTGGCCGAGGCGGCTCGCGGAGGCGGAGGCGACCCCACCGCTCTCGAACCTGAGGGACGCCTCGACGACGTCCTCGGCACCGGGCAGCGAGGACGGGTGGAAACGGGCCACCTCGACGTTGATCGATTCGGGCTCGTGGCCACCGAAGATCTGCGACACCAGGTCGACGTCGTGCACGAGGAGGTCCCAGGCCACGCCGGTCTTGATTCGCGGGGCGTAGGGGGAGTGACGTTCGGCCCGGATGTACAGGGGCTCGCCCAACAGGCGCCGTGCGACGACGACGGCGGGGTTGTACCGCTCGAGGAAGCCGCACATGATCGGGACCCCGGCGCGCTCGGCGGCACTGAGGATCTCGACCGTCTGCGCGAATGAGGGACAGACCGGCTTCTCGATCAGCAGCGGGACGCCGGCGTCGATGATGTCCTTGGCGATGTCGTAGTGGAACTCCGTCGATGCGGCGACGACCGCGGCATCCACGCCCCGGACGGCCTCGAGGTCGGGCGCCCACTTCGCGCCGTATCGCTCGGCGGTGGGGCGGCCGGTCTCCTCGAACGGATCGATGACCACCTCGAGCGTCGCGTCGGCGCTCTCGGCGATGACTCGGGCGTGGTTGCGGCCCATCGATCCGGCGCCGACGAGTGCGACCCTGCGGGCGGTCACGCTCCGAGGACCTTCCGAACCGACGCGGCGATCCGACCCAGCTCGCCATCGGTGAGATGCGGATGCACCGGAAGCGACACGCAGCGCCCGGCGACGTCTTCGGCGACCGGGGTCGGCGAGATGATGACGTCGGCGCGATCGCGATAGGTGTCGTAGTCGTACACCGGAAGGGGATAGTAGATCCCGCTGCCGACGCCCTCGGCGGCGAGGCCCTCGACGAACGCCTGACGGTCGGTGCCCTCGGGCAGGAGCACGGTGTACTGGTGCCACACGTGCTCGCGGCCCTCGAGTTCGCGGGGGACGACCAGGCCCGGGATGTCGCCGAGGAGTGCCGTGAGTCGCGAGGCATTCGCCCGGCGCTTGGCGAGCTGGTCGGAGTAGGCATCCAGCTGCGGCAGCACGACGGCGGCCTGCAGGTCGGTGAGGCGGTAGTTGTGACCGGCCATCACGTACTCGTAGCGCTGCCGCATGCCCTGGTTCCGGAGGATGCGAAGCCGTGCCGCGATCTCGTCGTCGTTCGTCGTGATGAGGCCGCCCTCACCGGTCGTGAGGTTCTTCGTGGCATAGAAGGAGAACGTGCCCATGCCGAACGTGCCGACGCCGCGGCCACGGTACATGGCCCCGTGCGCCTGCGCGGCGTCCTCCACGATGTGGAGCCCGTGCCGCTCGGCGAGTTCGACGAGCGGGCCCATGTCGGCGGACTGGCCGTACAGGTGCACCGGCATGATGACCTTCGTGCGATCGGTGATCTGGGCCTCGACGCTCGCCGCGTCGAGACCGAAGTCATCGGTGCGGATGTCGCCGAAGCGAACCGTCGCGCCCGCCTCGAGGATCGCATTCAGCGTCGCGATGAACGTGAAGGGACTCGTGATGACCTCATCGCCCGGCTGGAGCTGGAGGGCCTGGATCGCTGCGACCAGGGCGGTGGTTCCGTTGTTCACCGCGATCGCGTGCTTCGCTCCCTGGAGTGCCGCGAAGCGCTCCTCGAGTTCGGCCACCTTCGGGCCTTGGGCGATGACGCCCGAGCGGATGACCGACAGCACGCTCTCCTCGACCTCGGGGCCGAGCTGAACCACAGAGATGGGAATCACCAGGCGGATCCTGCTTTCATGAAGGGGATGTGAGGCGGCGATGCGCCCCGTAGATACTACCCGAGGCCTTCGCAGCCCGTGAGCCAGCTGACAGTCCGGGCGAATCACGTGGGGTACGATGGTGCGCGATCCGGCGCAGGGCTCATGAGCGTGCCGTGGCTTCGTGCGTATGCGCCGGTCGATGGAAAGCCGCCCTGCGGTGTCCGAATCACGCGTCACCCGGCGCCATCGCCGTGATCAGCGTGCGATTCAGTGAACCAGAGCAGACCAGGAGGAGGCCCGGTGATTGAGGAGGAGCCCATCGCTGAAGGAGAGGCGACCCCCATCCCGGCTCCCGGGGCCGATGCGCAGACCTCGCGTCAGCGCGCGATCGTCATCAACGTCCTCCGGTACACGCTCCTCGTGCTCGTCGTCGCGGCGGCAGTCTGGCAGTTGTGGATCAACTGGGAGGCCGTCCAGAAGACCATCACGGAGCTGCAGTGGCAGCGCGTGGTGCTGTCGTTCGTCGCGCTCCTGGGCGGAATGGCCTTCGCCACGCTGAGCTGGCAGGTCCTCGTCGACGACCTCGGCAAGCCGATCGGCATCGGCCGCGGCGCACAGATCTTCCTCGTCGGCCAGCTCGGCAAGTACCTCCCCGGTTCGGTCTGGGCCTACGTCCTGCAGATCGAGCTCGGTCGCAAGGCGGGGCTCGCCCGAGCCAGGGTCTTCGCGGCCACGCTCTTCTCGCTCGTCGTGGTCGTCGTGGCGGCGCTGATCGCCGGTGCG
>DASUVU010000197.1:0-4767 GCA_036378815.1 Agromyces sp.
GGATACGACGGTTGCACGGGTGGTGCGGGTGCCGCCGCCGGCCCCGGGTACGGCGTCGGAGGAACCGCAGGCGCCGGCCTCGGAGGCGTTGCCGGCGGAGTCGGCGCTGGCGGAGTCGGCGCTGGCGCGGCATCCGTCGTCTGCGCTTCCCGCTGTGCTTGGAGCAGGCGTTCGCGCTCGCGTGCCTCGCGGCGCGTGAGCGGCGGATCCTGCGACGACGTCATTCGACACTCCGATAGAGGTGGTGCTTGGAGATGTACTGGACGACCCCATCGGGCACCAAGTACCACACCGGGAAACCCCGGCGCACCCGGTCTCGGCAGTCGGTCGACGAGATCGCAAGTGCCGGAACCTCCAACAAGCTTACGTGTTGCTTTGGCAAACCCGAAACAGACAGTACGTGTCCCGGGCGACTCACAGCGACGAAGTGGGCCAGGTTCCAGAGCTCGTCGACGTTCTTCCAGGCGAGGATCTGCGCGATCGCGTCGGCGCCGGTGATGAAGTAGAGGTCGGCGTCGGGCCGCTCGGCCCGGATGTCGTGGAGCGTATCGATCGTGTACGTCGGCTTGCCGCGATCGATGTCGACCCGGCTCACGGTGAACGAGGGGTTCGACGCCGTGGCGATCACGGTCATCAGGTAACGATGCTCGGCGTGCGTCACGTCGGACTTGTACGTCGACGGACCGGTCGGCACGAACACCACCTCGTCGAGGCCGTGCGACTGCGCGACCTCGCTCGCCGCGACCAGGTGGCCGTGGTGGATCGGGTCGAACGTGCCGCCCATCACACCGATACGCGGCCGACGTTCTTCGTGCGCCATCACACGAACGCCCGGTCAGTGCCCGCCGTGCTCGCCCCCGCCGTGACGGGCCGCATATGCCTCGGCCTTGGCGCGATGCCGATTCGCGACATCTCGGTACGACGCGGTCACGAACGCGAGTGCGGCGAAGATGACGAGGGCGATGAGGCCGTAGGCCCACGTTTCGAGCGGAAGCTCCCTCGCGTGCACCGTCTCGGTCAGCACTGCGGTCGTGAGGCTCATGGGCCGTTCCTTTCGAATCCTGCGGGTGGCACTCGTGACAGTCTATCGAGATCAGGCGCGCACGTGCCCGGCGCCGCGCACGATCCACTTCGTGCTCGTGAGCTCGGGCAGGCCCATGGGCCCCCGTGCGTGCAGCTTCTGCGTGGAGATGCCGACCTCGGCGCCGAAGCCGAACTCCGCTCCATCGGTGAACCGGGTGGACGCGTTCACCATCACCGCGGCGGCATCCACCTCGTTCAGGAAGCGCTCGGCGTTGCCGAGGTCGTTCGTCACGATCGATTCGGTGTGCTTCGTCGAGTATCGGCGGATGTGGCGGAGCGCGTCATCCATCGAGTCGACGATGCCGACCGAGAGGTCGAGGCTCATGTGCTCGGTGGCCCAGTCCTCCTCGGTCACGGGCACGGTCTCTGGCCGCAGGACACGCACGCGCTCATCGGCGTGGATGGTGACTCCGGATGCCTCGAGCCGGTCGAATACCGCCGGGAGCAGCCGCTCCGCAGCGTCGCGGTGCACGAGCAACGTCTCGAGGGCGTTGCACACGCTCGGACGCTGGACCTTCGCGTTGTGCACGATCTCGACCGCCCACTCCTGGGGTGCACTCGAGTCGAGGAACATGTGCACCACACCGGCACCGGTCTCGATGACGGGAACCTTGGCCTCGTCGACGACGGCACGGATGAGGCCGGCACTCCCCCGCGGTATGAGCACATCGACGTACTCCCGCGCCTGCATGAGGTGGCGTGCCCCGGCGCGCCCGAAGTCGTCGACCGTCTGCACCGCATCGGCGGGAAGCCCGACCTGCTCGAGCGCATCGCGGAGCACCCCGACCAGCACGCGGTTCGTCTGCTCGGCCGCACTGCCGCCGCGGAGCACCACCGAGTTCCCGCTCTTCAACGCGAGCACGGCGATGTCGATCGTCACGTTCGGGCGCGCCTCGTAGATCGCACCGACGACGCCGAGCGGCACCCGGACCTGGTCGATACGAACGCCGCTCGGCATCGAACGGCCGCTGACGGTCTCGCCGACCGGGTCGGTGAGGCCGATGACCTGGAGCACGGCGTCGGCAAGCGCGTCGACGCGCCGTTCGTCGAGCGTGAGGCGGTCGAGCAGTCCGGCCGCGAGGCCGTCGTCGCGACCCTTCTCGAGGTCGAGGCGGTTCGCCGCGATGACCTGCTCGGAGCGTTCACGAAGCAGCGCCGCGATGCGTTCGAGCGCGGCATCCTTCTCGGTCGTCGTTGCTCGCGCGAGGCGGTACGACGCCTCCTTGGCGGCGGCCAGGCGCGTGTCGATCACGGCGGTGTCGAGGTCGGGTTGCTCCATAGCACCAGCCTAGGCGAGCGTGGATCGACCATCCGCCGTGCGGCGCCCCGGGGCCGGATCGAACCAGGTACCGAGCGGTGCCCCCGCCAGCGCCTCCGACACCAGGGTGGTCGCCGTGATGAGCACGGCGGCGCCCGACTCGGCGGCGACGCGTGCGGCGGAGACCTTCGTCTCGGCGCCCCCGGTGCCGACGCCGGCCCTGCCGACCGAGCCGATCTCGACCCCGCGCAACTCGTCGCCGAACGGTACCCGATCGATGCGCTCGGCACCCGCGAGGTGCGGCGGCTTCGTATAGAGCGCATCGACGTCCGAGAGCAGCACGAGCAGCTCGGCACCGATGAGCTCCGCGACCATCGCGGCGAGCCGATCATTGTCGCCGAAGCGGATCTCGTGCGTCGCGACCGTGTCGTTCTCGTTGACGATCGGGAGGATCCGGAGCGCCAGCAACCGGTCCATGGCGCGCTGCGCGTTCGACCGTGGGGTGGCGTGCTCGAGGTCGCCCGCCGTGAGCAGCACCTGTCCGGCGACGATGCCGTACCGGTCGAGCGAATCCTGGTAACGGAAGACGAGCAGGTTCTGCCCCACGGATGCCGCCGCCTGCTGCGTCGCGAGATCGTTGGGTCGCGCATCGAGCCGCAGGTACGGCATGCCTGTCGCGATGGCACCCGACGACACGAGCACGACCTCGGCGCCCCGCCCATGAGCCGACGCCAGCGCATCCACGAGCGGGCCGATCTGGCCGGCATTGTCGCCGCTGATCGACGAGGAGCCGACCTTCACGACGATTCGGCGGGCCTGCGGGATCTCTGCACGCGTCGTGGGGATCATCGTTCGTCTTCGGTATCGGATGCCTCGGCATCCGCCTCCACGTCGACGTCGTCCTGGGACCACAGGCCGGCCTCGCGCTCGCGCTGCAACTCCGCTCGCGCCTCGGCCTTCGCGTCCATGCGCTCGTGGTACTCGCTGCGGCGTTCGGCCCGCGTCGCGCGGCGGCCCTCGTCGAGCCGGATGTCGGAACCACGTGGCGACGTGATCAGCTCTGCCGTGGAGGTGAGTGTCGGTTCCCAGTCGAACACGACCCCGGATCCGGGACCGATCACGACCGTGGATCCGGCCACCGCGCCGGCACGAACGAGCTCGTCCTCGACACCGAGCCGCGCCAGGCGGTCGGCGAGGAATCCGACCGCCTCGTCGTTGGTGAAGTCGGTCTGCGCCACCCAGCGCTCGGGCTTCTGACCGAGCACCCGGTAGATCGTGCCGTAGCTGCCGCCCTCGGGTCGCACGACGAACCCGGCGTCGTCGACGGGCTTGGGCCGCATGACGATGCGAGGCGGGGTGGGAGCCGCCGCGGCCTCCGCGCGAGCGTGGTCGACGAGCTCGCCGAGCGCGAACCCGAGCTGGCGGAGACCCTCGTGGCTCACGGTCGAGATCTCGAACACGCGGTAGCCGCGGGCCTCGAACTCGGGCTTCACGAAGTCGGCGAGCTCACGCGCCTCGGGCACGTCGATCTTGTTGAGGGCGATGAGCTGCGGTCGGTCGAGCAGGGGCACCTGGCCCTCGGGCACCGGGTACGCGGCGAGCTCGCGGAGGATGATATCGAGGTCGCTGATGGGATCGCGCCCGGGCTCGAGCGTCGCGCAGTCGATCACGTGCAGCAGCGCCGAGCAACGCTCGACATGTCGAAGGAACTCGAGGCCGAGGCCCTTGCCCTCGCTCGCGCCCTCGATGAGGCCCGGCACGTCCGCCACGGTGAACCGGTGGTCGCCCGCCTGCACGACGCCGAGGTTCGGATGCAGCGTGGTGAACGGGTAGTCCGCGATCTTCGGGCGTGCTGCCGACAACGCGGCGATGAGGCTCGACTTGCCCGCCGACGGGTAACCGACGAGCGCGACATCCGCAATGGTCTTCAGCTCGAGGGTGACCTCGCCCTCGAATCCCGGCGTTCCGAGTAGCGCGAACCCCGGGGCCTTGCGCTTGGTCGACGCCAACGCAGCATTGCCGAGACCGCCCTGACCCCCCGGAGCCACGACGAAGCGCATTCCCGGCTCGGTGAGGTCGATGAGCTCGGTGCCGTCGGCGTCTTTCACGACGGTGCCGACGGGAACCGGCAGCTCGAGGTCCTCTCCAGCCGCACCGGCCCGGTTGTCACCCATGCCCGGTTGCCCGTTGTCCGATGAGCGGTGCGGACGACCGTGATAAGCGAGGAGCGTGGTGACCTGAGGGTCCGCGACCAGGACGATGTCGCCACCATGCCCGCCGTTGCCACCGTCGGGTCCGGCCAGGGGCTTGAACTTCTCGCGGCGCACGGAGGCGCAGCCATGGCCGCCGCTACCGGCCGCCATGTGCAGCACGACCTGGTCGACGAACGTCGCCATGGCGCTGCACCTCCTGCTTCATGCACGAAG
>DASUVU010000198.1:0-4873 GCA_036378815.1 Agromyces sp.
TCGTCCGCCGCATCGGCTCCTGTCTTCCAGCAGGTGATGAGTCAGGTGCTGAAGAAGTATCGGACGGTTCCATCCGGCGCTCCGGCGCCCGAGCTGCCAGCCACCTGGTGAGAAAGTTGGGTTCGTGACCGGATCGCCTCCCACGGCCCTCCGGCCGCAGCATCCGAGTCCCCGATCCCTGCACGGCCTGGCGGAGGCGTTCGGCCTCGACGTGCGCGGCGACATCACCGGGCTCGAGGTGACCGGCGTGGTGCTCGCCTCCTCGGCGGTGCAGCCGGGCGACCTGTACGTCGGCGTGCCGGGTCGCAACGCCCACGGCGCATCGTTCGCCGCAGCCGCCCGCGACGCCGGGGCGGTGGCGGTGCTGACGGATGCCGCGGGCGCCGAGCTCGCCGCCGACGCCGGCCTGCCCATCCTGGTGACCGACGATGCCCGTGCCGCCCTCGGCGACGTGGCGGCCTGGATCCACCGCACCGCCGAGAATCCGGCAACGCTCTTCGCGGTCACCGGCACCAACGGCAAGACCAGCGTCGTGTACCTCCTGTACGGCATCCTCCGCCAGCTCGGGGTGGTCGCCGGGCTCACGTCCACTGCCGAGCGCCGCATCGGCGACGAGGCCGTCACGAGCTCGCTCACCACACCCGAGGCCAGCGAACTGCACGCCCTGCTCGCCCGCATGCGCGAGGTCGACGTGCGCGGCGTCGGGATCGAGGTCTCGGCGCAGGCGCTCAGCCGCCACCGCGTCGACGGGCTCGTCTTCGACGTCGTCGGCTTCACGAACCTGAGCCATGACCACCTCGACGACTACGCCTCGATGGACGTCTACTTCGAGGCCAAGCGCGAGCTCTTCCAGCCCGAGCGGTCGCGGCGCGGCGTGGTCACCATCGACTCCGAGTGGGGCGGGCGCCTGGTCGCCGAGTCGCGCATCCCCGTCACGACCCTCAGCACGGATCCCGACGTCGATGCCGACTGGCGCCTCGTCGTGCGCGACGAGACCGCGACCCACACGTCGTTCGCACTCGAGGGCGCCGACGGCCGACGCCTCGAGACGAGGGTGCCGCTCATCGGCCGGTTCATGGCCGCCAACGCCGCGCTCGCGATCGTCATGCTCGTCGAGTCGGGCTACGACCTCGACCAGGTGTCGCACGTGCTCGAGCGCGACGGCGGCATCGACGCGTACATCCCCGGGCGCGCGGAGCGCGTGTCGGGCGATCGCGGTCCGATCGTGTACATCGACTACGGCCACACGCCCGACGCCTTCCAGCAGACCCTCGATGCCCTCCGCCGCATCGCGTCCGGCCGGCTCATCATGCTGTTCGGCGCCGACGGTGATCGGGACAGCACGAAGCGGCTCGAGATGGGGGCGATCGCGGCGCGCGGCGCCGACGTCGTCGTCATCACCGACTTCCACCCCCGGTTCGAGGACCCGGCGGCGATCCGCGCGACGCTCATCGAGGGTGCGCGCGGGGCCGTGCCCGATCGGGAGATCCACGAGATCGCCGACCCGAGGGCGGCGTTCCGGCAGGCCCTGTCCCTCGCGGGCGAGGGCGATGTCATCCTCTACGCCGGCCCCGGTCACGAGGAGTACCACGAGGTGAAGGGCGTGAAGATTCCATACTCGGCACGAGACGACGCCAAGCAGGCATTGCGTGAGGCGGGCTGGCCCGCATGATCGCCCTGACCCTCGCCGAGATCGCCTCGGCGGTCGGCGGAACCCTGCGTTCCGACGGCACGGATGCCACGCCTGAGACCGTCATCGAGGGCACCGTCACCACCGACTCCCGCGAGATCGTGCCGGGCGGGGTGTTCTTCGCCAAGCGCGGGGAGTTCGACGACGGCCACCGGTTCGCGCCGGCCGCCGTGGAGCAGGGTGCGGCGCTCCTCGTCGTCGAACACGGGCTCGACCTCCCGGTTCCGCAGATCGTCGTCGCCGACACGGTCGACGCGCTCGGCGCCCTGGCCACCGAGGTGGTGTCGCGCGTCCGCGACGGCGGCGACCTGCGCATCGTCGGCGTCACCGGGTCGAACGGCAAGACCACCACGAAGAACCTCCTGCGTGCGGTGCTCGAGCGCGTCGGCCCCACGGTCGCCGCGCGAGCCTCCTTCAACAATGAGGTCGGTGCACCGATCACGATGCTCGAGCTCACGCACGAGACCCGGTTCCTCGTGGCCGAGATGGGCGCGTCCGCGGTCGGCGAGATCGCACGCCTCGTGCGGATGGCACGTCCCGACGTCGGCATCGTGCTCAAGGTCGGGCTCGCCCACGCCGGCGAGTTCGGCGGCATCGAGCAGACGGTGCGGGCCAAGTCCGAGATGGTCACCGACCTGCTCGAATCGGATGTCGCGGTGCTGAACGCCGACGACCCCCGGGTCGCACCCATGGCCGAACTCACGCGGGCCCGGGTCGTTCGGATCGGGTTCGGACCCGACGCCGACGTCCGCGGGGTCGACGTCGCGGCGCACGCCCGCGGCACGGACTTCACCGTGCAGCTGGCGAGCGGTGAGTCGGCGCCGGTGCGGTTCGGCGTGCTCGGCGAGCACCACGTCATGAACGCACTCGCGGCCGTCGCGGCATCCGTCGAACTCGGCGTACCGCTGCCGGCGATCGTCGAGGCACTCGAGTCGGTGACCCTCGCCGAGCGCTGGCGGATGCAGGTCATGGGCGGCCGCGACGGCATCACGGTGATCAACGACGCCTACAACGCGAGCCCCGACTCGATGTCGGCGGCGCTGAAGACCCTCGCCCAGGTGCAGGCTCCGGGAACGCGCACGATCGCCGTGCTGGGCGAGATGAGCGAGCTGGGCGAGTTCTCGGGCGAGGAGCACGACGCCATCGGCCTGCTCGCCGTGCGGCTCGGCATCTCGCAGCTCGTGGTCGTGGGGCGGGGGGCGCGGCGCCTCCACATCTCGGCGATCAACGAGGGCTCGTGGGCGGGAGAATCCGCCTTCGTCGAGTCCGCCGACGAGGCCTACGACCTCGTCGTGTCCATGGCGCGCCCGGGTGACACCGTGCTCGTGAAATCGTCGAACGCGGCGGGTCTGCGCCTGCTCGGCGACCGACTGGGAGAATGGTTCGCGTGAGAGCACTGTTGACCGCCGGGGCGTTGTCCCTCGCCTTCACGCTCTTCCTGACCCCGCTGTTCATCAGGTTGTTCACGCGGCTCGGCTGGGGGCAGTTCATCCGCGACGACGGCCCGAAGAGCCATCACGTCAAGCGCGGCACGCCCACGATGGGCGGCATCATCTTCATCCTGGGCACGATGTTCGGCTACTTCACGGCGACGCTGGTGTGGAGCGAACCGCCGACGGCATCGGGCCTGCTCGTGCTCCTCATGATGGTCGGCCTCGGACTCGTGGGCTTCGTCGACGACTTCCTGAAGACCCGGAAGCAGCAGAGCCTCGGCCTCGGCGGGTGGGCGAAGGTCGCCGGCCAGGTCGTGGTCGCGACGGTGTTCGCGCTGCTTGCGCTCCAGTTCCCCAACGAGCAGAACGTGACGCCCGCCAACACGAGCATCTCGTTCATCCGCGACCTGCCACTGGACTTCATGGTGTTCGGCACGGTGGTCGGCATCATCCTGTACGTCATCTGGATCTGCCTGCTCACGGTCGGCGCCTCCAATGCGGTGAACGTCACCGACGGACTCGACGGACTCGCGGGCGGGGCGTCGATCCTCGCGATCGGCTCGTTCGTCATCATCGGCTTCTGGCAGTTCAACCAGTCCTGCTTCAGCGACAACCTCAATCCGAGCGACGCGTACCGGTGCTACGAGGTCCGCGATCCGCTCGACCTCGCGATCGTGGCCACGGCGATCGTGGGCGGCCTGATCGGCTTCCTCTGGTGGAACACCAACCCGGCGCACATCTACATGGGCGACACCGGCTCGCTCGCGCTCGGCGGCGCTCTCGCCGCACTCGGCATCGTCAGCCACACCGAGCTGCTCCTCGTGCTGATCGGCGGGCTGTTCGTCATCGAGACGGGGTCGGTGATCGTGCAACGGGCGTACTTCAAGCTCTCTCGCGGCAAACGCATCTTCCTGATGAGCCCGATCCACCACCACTTCGAGCTCAAGGGGTGGGCCGAGGTGACCATCGTCGTGCGCTTCTGGATCATCGGCGGCCTCCTCGTCGCGGCCGGCGTGGGCAGCTTCTACTTCGAGTGGCTGCAGAGTTGAGCGAGACGGATGCCGCAGCAGCCGCAGCTCGTCTCGACGCGCTGACCAGCTGGAACGCCGACTGGCGCGGGCTCCGGGTGGCCGTCCTCGGACTCGGCGTCACCGGGTTCGCCGTGGCCGACACGCTGACCGAGCTCGGCGCCGACGTGCTCGTGCTCGCGCCCGAGGTCGAGGACGATCGCGCGCGCATCCTCGAGGTCATCGGCGCACGGCTGGCCCGGCATCCGCTCGATTCGGTGCCCGACGAGCTCGTCGCGTTCGCGCCGGAGCTCGTGGTCGCCTCGCCGGGCTTCCATCCGGATCACCCGGTGCTCGAATGGGCGTCGACGAACGACGTCGCGGTGTGGGGCGACATCGAGCTCGCATGGCGGGTACGCGACAAGGTGAACGCGGCCGACTGGATCCTCGTCACGGGCACGAACGGCAAGACGACGACCGTGCAGATGACGGCGACGTTCCTCGCGGCGAACGGGCTGCGCGCCGCACCCTGCGGCAACATCGGCGTGCCCGTGCTCGACGCCGTGCGCGATCCGGGCGGGTTCGACGTGCTCGTCGTCGAGCTGTCGAGCTACCAGCTGCACCACCTGCCGAAGACCGGGCCGGGCGCGCTGCACCCCTGGGCGAGCGTCTGCCTCAACGTCGCCGACGACCACCTCGACTGGCATGGCTCGCCCGAGGCGTACCGCGCGGCGAAGGCGACC
>DASUVU010000199.1:0-2645 GCA_036378815.1 Agromyces sp.
GTCGGCCCGGTCGGATCGGATTCCGCCTCGTCGGCCTCCTTCGCCGCGGCCGCCGCGTCCCGCCGCATCGCGTCGAGTTCGGCCAGCGCGGCGGCACGTTCCGTGCTGCTCGCGACGGCGCCGTACGCGATCCGCTGGAGGTGCCGCAGGCGTTCGTCGTGGGCAGGATCGTCCAAGTGCGGCCTCCATCGGTCCGCCCGGCCGAAGGGCGCCGGGTCGCCCAACAGGATGCCCCACTCGGGCCTCGTGAGCAACCGCTCTCACGCGCCACCCGCGGCATCCGTCGCGCTGTTCACGCACGAAAGCGGCGAATCGGGTCGGAACGGGCAGGAACATTGCGCGTGACGCCCGGAACTTCGGCGACTTCGGCGTCACACTGAGAGTGGCGTCCCGACGGCGGTGCAACCCGAACATCGTCGTCGGGGCTCGTGAGAGCGACCTGGTCCGCCGGCATTGCCAAGAGTGCTGATGTCGCCCCGCAACGGTGCGCCGCGACATCCGCAGAGCCCTGAGGAGTGAGATGTCGAGCGTGATCGAGACCGAGGAACAGGCGGCCACGCGGCCCGAGCGGCGCCCCACCGGACGCAGCGTGCTGATGTGCCGCCCCGAGCACTTCACCGTCGTCTACCGGATCAACCCGTGGATGAACCCGGCCGAGCCGACCGACACGGACGTCGCGCTGGCGCAGTGGCAGGTGCTCCACGACACGTACCTCGAGCTCGGCTACGACGTGCACCTCATCGACCCGATCGCGGGGCTGCCCGACATGGTCTACGCCGCCAACGGCGGGTTCGTGATCGACGGCATCGCCTACGGTGCGAAGTTCACCCACCCCGAGCGCCAGCCCGAGGGACCCGCGTACATGCGGTGGTTCCGCGAGCAGGGCTTCGACGTGCGCGAGCCCGAGGAGGTGAACGAGGGCGAGGGCGACTTCCTCCTCGTGGGCGACGTGATCCTCGCGGGCACGGGCTTCCGCAGCGACTCGCAGTCGCACGGCGAGCTCGAGCGCATCTTCGGCCGCGAGGTGGTCACCCTCCGCCTCGTCGACCCGAGCTTCTACCACCTCGACACCGCGGTCGCCGTGCTCGACGGCACGCCCGGCCGCGAGCACATCGCCTACCTGCCGAGCGCGTTCGACGGGGCATCCCTCGCCCTGCTGCAGGAGCGCTACCCCGACGCCATCATCGTGAACGAGACGGATGCCGCGGTGCTCGGCCTGAACTCGTTCAGCGACGGCGGCAACGTCGTGATCGCCTCGCGCGCCGCCGACTTCGAGCGGCAGCTGCGCGAGCACGGCTACAACCCGATCGGCGTCGACCTCTCCGAGCTGCTGCTCGGCGGGGGCGGCGTCAAGTGCTGCACCCTGGAGCTGCGCCGATGACCACCGCATTCGACCGCCCTTCGACGAGCTCAGGGACCCCTTCGACGGGCTCAGGGACCCCTTCGACGGGCTCAGGGACCACCGCGACGGGCTCCGGGACGGGCGTGAGAGTCATCGCGCACTGCAGGGCGCAGTACGGGCAGTGCGAGTCGGCGGGACGGGTCATGCGGCCTCGATTCAGATCTTGTGCGCGCCCATGCGGCCCGACCGCACGTAGACGACGTAGGTGAGCACGAGGAGCACGGCGTAGCCGACCACGAACCCGAGGAAGGCGCCGGCGTAGCCGCCCGTCGCCTGGAACGACAGGTTGAGCGCCTGCGGGATGAGGAAGCCGCCGTACGCGCCGATCGCGGAGATGAGCCCGAGCGCGGCCGCGGCCTTGCGCTGGGTGGACACGTCGCCGGTGCCGCCGCCGCGGACCGCGAAGACCACCGGCACCATGCGGTAGGTCGAGCCGTTGCCGATGCCCGCTGCGGCGAACAGCAGCAGGAAGCATCCGAGGAACAGCCAGAAGTTGCCGAGCGGCAGCGTGAGCAGCACGCCGACGGTGACGGTGCCCATCGCCGCGAAGGCGAGCATCGTGATGCGGGCGCCGCCGAAGCGGTCGGAGAGCCGGCCGCCGTAGGGGCGGGCGAGCGAGCCCACGAGCGCACCGAGGAACGCGAGCGAGACCGACGCGCTGCCGACGGCGATCGTCGAGAAGTCCGGGAACTGGTCGGCGATGAGCTTCGGGAACACGCTCGCGAAGCCGATGAACGACCCGAACGTGCCGATGTACAGCAGCGAGAGCAGCCAGAGGTGCGGTTCCTTGAGCGCCGCGGCGGAGCCCGCGAGGTCGGCCTTCGCGTTCGAGAGGTTGTCCATGAAGCGGAAGGCGCCGAACATCGCGACGAGGATGAACGGGATCCAGATCCAGCCGGCGACCGGCAGGTTGAGCGTGGCGCCCGCGCCGATCGTGATCACGATGGGCACGACGAACTGCGCGACGGATGCCCCGAGGTTGCCGCCCGCGGCGTTGAGGCCGAGCGCCCAGCCCTTCTCCTTCTGCGGGTAGAAGTAGGTGATGTTCGACATCGAGCTGGCGAAGTTGCCGCCGCCGAAGCCGGCGAGGGCCGCCGCCGCGAGGAGCACGCCGAACGGCGTCTCGGGGTTCGACACGCAGACGGCCAGCGCGACGGTCGGCAGGAGCAGGAGTCCCGCCGAGATGATCGTCCAGTTGCGGCCGCCGAACCTCGGCACGAGGAACGAGTACGGGATGCGCAAC
>DASUVU010000200.1:0-3028 GCA_036378815.1 Agromyces sp.
CGGGTAACCAAGATTGTAGACAAAATCTTGACCACGCACCAGAGGTATGGTTCGCTGGCAAGCGAGAGTAGAGGAGTCTGCATTGGCTGAGAACACCCTTCTGGTCGTGAGCGCCCACGCGGGCGATTTCGTATGGCGGGCCGGGGGCGCGATCGCCGCGGCCACCGCTCGTGGAGAGCGGGCCGTCGTCGTCTGCCTCTCGTACGGGGAGCGCGGCGAATCGGCCAGCCAGTGGCTGCAGGGCAAGAGCCTCGATGAGATCAAGCAGATCCGCCGCGACGAGGCGGAGGCTGCGGCATCCGCACTGGGTGCCGAGATCGAGTTCCTCGACCTCGGTGACTACCCGCTGCGCGAAACTCCCGAAGCGGTCGCGAAGCTCGTCGACGTGTACCGCCGCGTCCAACCCACGGTCATGCTGACGCACACGCTCGCCGACCCCTACAACGGCGACCACCCCGCCGCCGCGAGGATGGCGCTCGAGGCTCGCGTGCTGGCGCAGGCGATCGGCGTCGTCAACGCCGACGGCTCCTCCCCCACCAAGGAGGAGATCATCGGCGCACCGCCCGTCTTCTTCTTCGAGCCGCACCAGCCCGAGCAGTGCGACTTCAAGCCCGACGTGCTCCTCGACATCACCGACGCCTTCCCCGCGAAGCGCGCGGCGATGGAGTGCCTGCCCGCCCAGAAGCACATGTGGTCGTACTACACCGACCTCGCGATCCGCCGTGGCGTGCAGGTCAAGCGCAACGCGGGCCCCAACCTCGGGTTGCCGCACGAGACCATGGGCGAGGCGTACGTGCGGTACTTCCCCCAGGTGACGAGCGTGCTCGAATGAGCGGCATCGTCGTCACCGACATCATCCGGGCCGACCGCGAGGTCGTCGACGCACTCGCGGAGTTCGGCTCGGCGACGGTGCACGAGGCGCTCGGCCGCATCGGCTATGCCGGCCCGCGCATCCGCGCGATACAGCAGGACACGAGCGTGGCCGGCACGGCGGTGACCGTGCTCACCGCGCCCGGTGACAACCTCATGGTGCACGTGGCGATCGAGCAGGCCGCGGCCGGTGACGTGATCGTCGTCGTGCCCACGACCGATTCCGCGTTCGGATTCATCGGCGAGCTGATGGCGACCCAGATGCAGGTGCGCGGCGTCCGCGCGTACGTGACCTCGGGTGGCGTCCGCGACACCAGGGAGCTGCGCGAGATGGGCTTCCCCGTGTGGACCAAGCACGTCAGCGCCGAGGGCACCGTCAAGGACACCGCCGGTTCGGTCAATGTGCCCGTCATCCTCGACGGCGTCGTCGTGAACCCGGGCGACGTGGTCGTCGCCGACGACGACGGCGTCACCATCGTGCCGCGGCAGCGCGCCGCGGAGGCGCTCGAGGCGGCGCGTACGCGTTCCGCCCGCGAGGCCGCGAGCCGTGCGCGGTACGAGGCCGGCGAGATCTCGATGGACGTGAACGGGCTCCGTCCCGTGCTCGACGGCCTCGGCATGCGGTACCTCACGCAGGCGGAATACGACGATGGCCGCCGCTGACCCGGTGCGCGACGGGATTCCGTGCATGCTCATGCGCGGAGGAACCTCCAAGGGGGCGTACTTCCTGCCCGAGGATGTCCCCGACGATCCGCTCCAGCGCGACGACCTGCTGCTGCGGATCATGGGCAGCCCCGACCCGAAGCAGATCGACGGGTTGGGCGGGGCGCATCCGCTCACCAGCAAGGTCGCGATCGTCTCCCGCTCCGACGATCCCGACATCGACGTCGACTACCTGTTCCTGCAGGTCGTCGTCGATCAGCCGACGGTGAGCACCAAGCAGACCTGCGGCAACCTGCTCGCGGGCGTCGGGCCGTTCGCGGTGGAGCGCGGCCTCGTCCCGGCCGGCGATGCCACGACGACGGTGCGGATCCGGCTCCTGAACACCGGGGATGTCGCCACCGCGACGTTCGCGACACCCGGCGGCCGTCCCGACTACGACGGCGACGCAGCGATCGACGGCGTTCCGGGCACCGCGTGCCGCATCGACCTCGAGATGGCGGCCGGCGACAAGCCCCTGCTGCCGACCGGCAACGTCGCCGACGAGATAGCCGGGCACCGCGTGACCATGGTCGACAACGGGATGCCGGTGGTGCTGCTGCGTGCGGACGAGTTCGGCGTCACCGGCGACGAATCGCCCGAGGAGCTCGAGTCGCGCCCCGATCTCCACCGCGCGGTCGAGGAGATCCGGCTGGAGGCCGGTCGACTCATGGGGCTGGGCGACGTGGGCGAGCAGACCGTGCCGAAGATGTTCCTGCTCTCCCCACCACGCAACGGCGGCGTGGTCGGAACCCGCGGCTTCATCCCCGCTCGCGTGCACTCGTCGATCGGAGTCCTGATGGCGGCATCCGTCGCAGCCGGCGTCAGCATGCCCGGTGCCGTCGGCTACGACTTCGCGCGGATTCCCGCGGCGGGCCCGCTCGAGATCGAGCACCCGACCGGCTCGTTCCCGGCACGAATCCGCGTGGAGCGGGGCGACGACGGCGTGTGGCGCGGAACGTCGACATCGCTGCGCACCGCTCGCAAGATCTTCGACGGCCTCGTCTTCCCGCGACCCCACCTGTAGCGCCGAACCGACCGTCTTCAGACCCGACCGTCTTCAGAGAGGACATTGGAAATGACCGAGTACACCGCCTTCGACGTCGCCCACCTGGGCAACGTGGAGCTGCTGACCCCGACCTTCGACAAGAGCCTGTGGTTCTTCAAGGACCTGCTCGCGATGCGCGTCGTCGCCGAGGAGGGCGACTCGGTGTATCTGCGCACGTGGGACGAGTACCAGCTCTACACGATCAAGCTGACGGCATCGGATGCTGCGGGCGTGGGTCGCACGACGTTCCGGGCCTCGTCGCAGCAGGCGCTGGAGCGCCGGGTGGCCGCCATCGAGGCGGCGGGCCTCGGTCGCGGGTGGGAGGACGGCGACCCGGGGTACGGGCCGGTCTACGTCTTCACCGACCCCGACGGCCACGAGATGGGCGTGTACTACGAGACGGAGTGGTAC
>DASUVU010000201.1:0-9623 GCA_036378815.1 Agromyces sp.
CGTCCGCCCGCACCGGAGCGGCGACCGCCACGTCGGATGCAGCGGCAGCAGCAGCGGGCGCGACGGCTTCAGCCGGAGTCGGTGCGGTCGCTGCGGCCGCGGCGGCGGCAGGCACGACGCCGTCGGGCGGCCACGGCTCTCCGCCGGGAACGCGAGGCAGTACGCGACGGATCGACCGCGCAGGCACGACCGAGCCGATGGGTGCGGCGACCGTGGGAGCGTCGTGGGCGACCGGGGCCGCGACATCCGTCACCTCGACACTCGGCTCAGCCACCTCTGACGCGGCAGCGACCGCGGGAGCCTCGACCGAAGCCGCCGCGACGTGCGCCGGGACTTCGCCCTCGGGAGGCCACGCCGCTCCGCCGGGAACGCGAGGCAGTCCCCGGCGAAGCGTGCGCGAGTAGGTGGCCACGCCTCAGCGCCTCCGCTCGGAGAGTGCGCTGATCAGCTGCGGCACGATCGTGAAGACGTCGCCGACGACGCCGAAATCGGCGACCTCGAAGATGGGGGCGTCGGGGTCCTTGTTCACGGCGATGATGTTCTTCGCCGTCTGCATGCCGGCGCGGTGCTGGATCGCACCCGAGATGCCGAGCGCGATGTAGAGCTGCGGAGAGACCGAGACGCCGGTCTGGCCGACCTGGTGCGTCGCCGGGATGTAGCCGGCGTCGACCGCCGCCCGGGATGCGCCGACCGCGGCGCCGAGCGCGTCGGCCAGTTCCTCGACGAGCACGAACTTCTCGGCCGAACCAAGGCCACGACCGCCCGACACGACCCTCGTCGCGCCGCGCAGCTCGGGCCGGCTCGACGCCTCGGTGACCGCCTCGAACGACTCGATCGTCGCGGATGCCGCGCCCGACGCCGGCACCTCGAGCGTTTCGACTGCCACCGGCCGCGCCTCGGCACGAGCCTCGACCGCCCCCTGGCGCACCGTCGCGACGAGCGGGCCGAAGGTGGCTGCAGAGTCGACGTTGTACGCGCCGCCGTACACGGAGTGGTGCGCGACGACGCCCTCCTCGTCACGGGAGACGCCGACCACGTCGACGGCGATCGGCGCGTTGGTGCGTGCGGCGAAGCGGCCGGCGACATCGCGTCCCTCGATGGAGTTCGAGATGAGCACCGCGTCGGGGGCGACCGCGCCGGCGGCCGCGACGAGCGCGTCGACGAGTGGGACGGTGAGTTGCGCCGTCGTCGAGTCCGACTCGACGACGAGGACCCGCTCGGCACCTGCGGCGGCGGCATGCTCGGCGAGCGCCTGCGCCTCACCGGAACCGGTGACGACGAGCGCGACCGGGGTTCCGACCTGCGCGGCGGCACCGAGGAGGCCGGCCGTGCTCTTGGCGAGTTCGCCGGTCGACGTGGTCTCGAGGAGAACGAGGATCGAGTCTGCGGGGTAGTCGGTCATGGTCTTCCTCTCAGACGAGCCGGTTCTCGATGAGGTACTCGGCGATCTTCGTGCCGCCGTCGCCCTCGTCGGTGATCTTCACGCCCGCCGTGCGTGGAGGCTTCTCGGCGATGGCGGTCATGATCGACGCGGGGGCCGAGGCATCCCCGGGCTCGATGCCGAGGTCCGACGCGCTGAGGGTCTCGAACGGCTTCTTCTTGGCGGCCATGATGCCCTTGAAGTTCGGGAAGCGGGCGTCGGGCAGTGCCTCGTTGATCGAGATGACGGCCGGCAACGCGGCGCTGACCCGCATGTTGCCGTCGTCGGCGCTGCGGGTTCCCGACACCGAGTCGGTCGTGATCTCCACCGACGAGAGAGCGGTCAGGTTCGGCACCTCGAGCAGCTCGGCCAGCATCGCGGGGAGCACGCCGCCGCTGCCGTCGGTCGAGAGGTTGCCGGTGATGACGAGGTCGAACCCGGTGCGCCGGATGGCGGCGGCGAGCGTACGTGCGGTGAGGCCGAGGTCGGCTCCTGCCAGCCCGGGGTCGGCCACGTGCACCGCGGATGCCGCACCCATCGCCAGCCCCTTGCGGATCGTCGCGGCGGCGCTCTCGGGCGCCATCGACAGCACGACGACCTCGGTGCCGTCGGCCTTGTCGGCGTACGAGAGCGCCACTTCGAGCGCGCGCTCGCTGATCTCGTCGAGCACGGCCTCGCTCGCGGCCCGGTCGGCCAGCCCCGTTTCGAGATCGAGCTTGCGCTCCCCGTACGTGTCGGGGACCTCCTTCACGAGGACGATGATCTTCATCGGGCTCGGGTCCTTTCATCATCGGCGAGCTGCGGCGCCCGCCGGAACCAGTTAATCATGCCTAACTCAGCTGGCAAGTTCGCTCGCTGTGAGCACCCTAGCCGCCGCTTGCTCACATCGGGCGGTTCACGAGGTCCCGACCGACGATCAGCCGCATGATCTCGTTGGTGCCCTCGAGGATCTGGTGCACCCGGAGGTCGCGTACCACGCGCTCGATGCCGTACTCGTGCAGGTACCCGTAGCCCCCATGCAGTTGCAGCGCCGAGTTCGCGACGTCGAACGCGGCATCCGTGACGAACCGCTTCGCCATCGCGCAGGCCGACACGACGTCGGGGGCGCCCTCGTCGAGCTTCGACGCGGCGCGCTCCAACAGCGCTCGGGCGGCCTGCAGTTCGGTCTCCATGTCGGCCAGGGTGAAGACGATCGACTGGTTGGCGGTGAGCGGAGCACCGAAGGCCTGGCGCTCCTTCACGTACCGGAGCGCCTGTTCGAGCGCCCACTGGGCGCCCCCGAGCGAGCACGCTGCGACGTTCACTCGGCCCCCGTCGAGTCCCTTCAACGCGATGCCGAACCCGTCACCCTCGGCGCCCAGTCGGTTCGTCGTCGGAACGCGCACACCGTCGAGGATGACCTGTCGAGTCGGCTGGGCGTTCCACCCCATCTTCGCCTCGTCGCGTCCGAAGCTCAGACCCGGGGTCCCGTCGGGGACGACGATTGCGCTGATCCCCTTGGGCCCCGGCTCGCCCGTGCGCGCCATGACGACGTAGACCGCCGACGACCCCGCGCCCGAGATGAACTGCTTTACGCCGTTGATGACGTAGTCGTCACCGTCGCGGCGGGCCGAGGTCGTGATCGCCGCGGCATCCGACCCCGCACCGGGCTCCGTGAGGCAGTAGCTGCCGAGATCGGTCATCGCAGCGAGGCCGGGCACCCAACGCTGGCGCTGGGCGTCGTCGCCGAACGTGTCGATCATCCACACCACCATGTTGTGGATGGAGATGTACGCGGCGATCGTCGTGTCGCCCTTGGCGAGCTCCTCGAACATCGCCACCGCATCCAGTCTCGACAGACCCGACCCACCGAAATCCTCACGCACGTACACGCCCCCGAGGCCCAGCTGGCCCGCCGCGCGCAGCGTGTCGATCGGGAAGTGCTTCTCGGCATCCCAGCGCGAGGCGTTCGGGGCGAGCTCCGCGTCGGCGAACTCGCGCACCGCCGCGATGAGGGCCTCACGCTCCTCGCTCATGATCGCGCGCGCCTCTGTTCCTGGCCGACCTGACGCAGCTTCATGCTCTCTTCATACCGGATGCCGCGGCCGCGCGATACGCATTGCGCATCGCGCTCGCGGGCTGATGCCCCCGCGATGCGGATCATCTCTCGCCATCGGCGGGTGTCGCTCCCTGGGCGAGCTTGAGGCGGGTCCAGACGTTCATGTTGATGATGACGGCGGCGATCTCGGCGACCTCCTTCTCGTCGAAGTGGTCGCGGAGCTCATCGTGCGCGCGGGCGAACTGCCCGATGTCGTAGCTCGTGAGCGACTCGCAGTACGCGAGCGCGGCCCGCTCGGGGGCCGAGAACATCGCACTCTCCCGCCAGGACGGCAGGTGCGCGATCACCTCGGACGGGATGCCCAGCTCCCCTGCCACCCGCGTATGCAGGATGAGGCAGTACGAGCACGGGTTCAGCTGCGAAACGCGAAGACGCAGCAACTCCGCGAGACGGGCGTCGAGGGAGAGCTCGGCCCGGTAGCCGAATCGGGCCGCCATCTGCTTCGCCAGGTCGTGGAACGGCGTGACATCGGGATCGAACCGGACGTTCTCGAAGCGCACGTCGGTGCGAGCCTCTTCAATATCCATCAGTACAACTGCCCAACGACTCGGTGAGGATGCTCGGGTTGCGCGGATGCTACTCGCGTATGCGGCGGCGCCGCAACGGTCGAAGCACCGGCCCGGAGATTCAGGTTCAGGTCCAGGCGCGCTCGCTGCGCGCCGCCCAGTACGCGGTCGCGTCCTCGGCGAGCGCTGCCAGCGCGGCCGGGTCTGCCGTGGGCGCACTCGAGGCGAGGTTCGCATCGAGCTGCTCGGATGAGACCGCTCCTGAGAGCACGACATCGGCCCACGGCTGGACGCGCGCCGCACCGATCGCGAGCGCGTCGACCGACTGTCCCTCCGCGGCGGCGAGCGCCGCGGCCGCCTCGGCATCGCCGCCAGGTGCGAGCCGCCCGTTCGCGACCGCCTCCTTGATCGCCACGAACCAGCCGGCATCGTGCGCGCGGGCGAGCGCCGGCGCAGCCGACGGTTCGAGCAGGTTCCACGTCGCCTGTACCGCGGTGAACGGGGAGTCTCGCAGTTCCCGGGCGGCGTCGAGCGCGGCATCCTGAGCGGGTCCGCTCGTCGATACACCGACCCGAATCCGGGTTGCCGCGAGTTCGCGCAGGGCGTCGAGCAGCGGGCCGTCGGAGAGCGCCGGGCTGTCGGGAGTCAGCGAATGCACGAGGTACAGGTCGGGCGGGCCGCCGAGCGCGGCGAGCGTCTCGGGCCACTGGCGCTCGAACATCGCGAGCGTGTGCTCCTTGCGCTCGTGGACGTCGGCGTCCATCCGCCACTCCCCCACGTACGCGTAGCCCCACTTCGACTCGATCGTCAGCTCAGGGCGCCGTTCGGGGTGCGCAGCGAGCCACGACCCGAGGAATTCCTCCGCCCTGCCATACGACCGAGCGGCGTCGATGAAGCGGATGCCGCGAGCCCACGCCGCGTCGAGCATCTCGTGGGCCCGCTGCCGCATCGCCCCGACGCTGCGGTCGTCGCCGAGCACGGCATCGCGCCCCTCCGTGATGTAGGCCGGCCTTCCGAGCGCGGCCAGGCCCAGTCCGAGCGGGGCGAGCGGCGTGCCGGGCGTCACCCTCGCGAGCCTACGCCGGGCCTGACGTCTCGAGCACGGGCAGGATGAGGCGCGAGGGATCGGCGCCACCCAGGTGGACCCGGTGAATCCCGTTGTTCACGCTGTCGTGATGTCGCGCGTAGACCTTCGCCGAGTAATCCATCACGTCCTTCCCCTGGACGACGAACACCAACGACTCGCCCGGCTCGAAGGCGGTGCCCGACGGCAGCACCTCCACGGTCACCCGCGTCGGCGCCGTATCCGACAGCGGAAGCTCACGCCGGTGCGCGAGCACCGGGAGGTAGCTCGACGACTTCTCGGCGTCGAGTTCGCGATGCGATGCGCGGAGCCATCCGACCGCGACTGGGCCATCGTCGAACTGCGCGTAGTACGGGAATCCGACGATCTCCCCATCCACGCCGCGCTTGAACAACGCAACGAAGATGTCCATGTCCGCCGCGTCGGGCGCCGAGACATTCAGCTCCGCGATGGTGTGTCCCACGATGGCGGTGCGGGCGTCGAAGGCGTGCTCGAACACGACGCGGTGCTCGCGAAGGCCGCTCGCTCGCCCGTCGTACTCGACGAACGACGCTCGCGCGGGTGGCGACTCGTCGAGTGTCCCGTTCTCGCCGAGGAACAGCTCCTGGTATCGCACGTCGGGGATCGGCCAGGTGTCAGCTCGGTGCGCGGCGCCCTGGTAGGAGGACTCGCGCAGTTCGTAGACGACGCGCGGGCGGTCCTGCCATCCGTTGTCGACACCCTTGAGGAAGTGGTCGAAGAACTGGCGCTGCCGTTCGACGTTCTCGGGGAGGTAGTACTCGCCCCACTTCTTGCGGCCGTGGATGTCGAGCCACTTCTCGGTCGATGAGATCCTGCGGAAGCCCTCCAGGGTTCCCCGGCTGTGCAGCCCCTGGTCGGACCAGCTGCCGACGACCCACGCCGGCACCGTGACCCGCTCGAGCTTCGCCGACTTGCTCTCCCAGAAGTCGTCGTAGAACGGATGGGCCTCGGTCTCGCGCTCGAGATCCTCGATGTCGCCGGTGCTCGCGCCCCACCGCTCCCAGATGTAAGGCCAGAAGGACGTCTCCGGAATCCCGCCGTGACGCGCGACCTCACGATACGTGTCGGTCCACCCCTCCCATGGGTTGATCGCCGCGAGATGCGGCGGGTTCAGCTCGGCGACTCGCCACTGCGACACGGTGAGGTACGAGACGCCCGACAGCCCGACCTTGCCGTTGCTCCACGGCTGGGTTCCCGCCCATTCGATGAAGTCGCGGAAGTCCTCGGCCTCCTCGGGCGAGCAGTAGGTGGCGGGACCTCGCGCGTACCAGGTTCCGGGGATGTCCGCGACGACGATGGCGTAGCCGTGCGGCACCCAGTAGTCGGGATCCGGCGCCTCGAACGTCGTCTTCGGGCCGATGTGCTCGGGCAGAACGCCGCTGTCGGGGTAGATCACGCCGATGGGCGCGGGGTTGTGCTTGCCGTAGGGCGACCATGCGATGAGCACCGCGGCAGGTTCCTCGGAATCAGGTCGATAGATGTCGGCCTGGATGGAACGGCCCGACTCGGCCACCACTTCGACGTCGCGCTCGATGATCATCCCGTCCGCGCGCTCGGTGCGCGGTGCGGGGGGCTTGCCCGCGCGGGACTCGGGCGTGCTGCGAGGCCCGCGGAACAGGTACGGAGTCGACGACATGCGCGGTTCCTTTCGGGCTGGCCGCTGTCACGCTAACGCGCGACGGACACGGCGGCCAGAACGGCTTCCGCCCTGCGGAAGCTCAGCGGATGTCGGTGCGGAGGCGACGGCGCGCGATGGGATGACCACTCAGGCGTCGCGGCCGGCGACGTAGAGCCGGAGTGTGCAGAGGGATCGTTTGAAGAGTTTCCGGTGGTCATCGACCCCACGACGGAGCTCGTCTTCAAGCAGCTTGTGGTGGGCCTTCAGTTGGTCGAGGCCCGCCGTGATGAGCTGCACACCAGCGTTCTCAGCTCGAGCGGCAGGGCTGCTAGCCTTCGGACAATTACCTCGATCGGGGGGTAACGCCGGGCTGAGGCCGCGCACGCAGTCGGGGGGGTGTTCCATGGTCGAATCCGGCCGGGAGAAGCGGCGCCGTTCGCCCACCCCCGCGGGCACGACACGATCACCCTCTCGTCGACTCAGTCCGCCCCTTCGTGCTGTCGGCGTGGGCATCGTCACGGTCTTGACCTATCTGGTGCTTCTCGCGCTCGGGCGAGCGGCGGGTCCAGGTTACGAGAGCGGCGGATATCCCCTCTGGGCCGGAGTCGCATCCATCGCGATCGTGATCTGGGGCTTCGTCTGCGGGGCGGGCGTCAAGACGCTCCGTCGCCAGCCCTTGGGGTGGCGGCGAGGTGGCAGGTGGTGGGGGATCGCCATCTCGGCATACATCGCGTTCGCGGTGCTGGTGAGCGGCATCCTCGGGCTGATCATCTCGCAAGCTGGAGGGGCTGACTGGCTCACGTTGGTTATTCGCAGCTTGGCCTGGGTCGCCGCCGCGCCATGGATCATGTTGATCTGGATCGGGCACGAGCAGGTCGCCGCTGCACACGCAAGGATCCGAGCCGTCCGGATCCCCGTACCCGCCGACGAGTTCGATCCGACACGGGTCGACGGACCAGCGATCTCACGGGCAAGCGGTGCCCTGGAGGAGATCTGGCATGCAATCGAAAGTTCGAGCCTCGCGCTGGCGGCGGTCCTGTCGACCGTGGTGATCAATACCGGCGCGCTCCGGACCATGTTCGGTCGAGACGAGGAGCAATTCCCGTCGTGGTGGGTGCTCGGCCTCGGTGTCTTCTTCGCACTCGTCTTGGTGGCCGTGCTTGCTCCGATCGTCGTGGCCTGGCGCAATGAGGGGATACTCCTCGTGGGCCGTGCCCTCGGCTCTCCGCGATCTGGCGTGCCCAGCGAGTCGCAACTGGGCGCGAGGGACCGCCTCCTCCGCCGTATCGGCATCGACCGACCGCTGCTGCTGCGCCCAATCGCCGCGCTCAGCGTTCTCGCGCCATTCCTTACTGCATTCGTCACCTCGCTGGTCCCGACCACCTGATCGGCGCCAGGCTGAGGCAGTCATCCGCGAGCTGCGAGAGTGCGCCGGGGTCGTGCACGATGCGACCGCAACGCCCCTAGCCCTGGGACGCATGTCGTAGCACGCGTGAGCCCACCACTGGCAGCCCTCATCGGCGTTCCGCGTCGGCATGGTTTTGCCTGGCGGCGGCGCCTTTACTCCGCGGCGCCGATTCGGGCCTCGCCTGCGGGGAGAGCAACGGACCGACGCCACGCCTGCCCGGTGGAGGTGAGGTACACGACCCGACCGGCGGTCGCTGCGATCAGCAGGGTGCACGACAGCACCAACAGCCATCCGATGTAGCTGAATGCCAGGCCGAGGATTCCAAATCGCACTGCCGCCTCTGCGAGGATCGGCGGGAGGACCACTCGGCCCACCTGTCCGGCTATCGCGAACGCGACCCCGGCGAGCACGGCGCCGGGCAGGAGGGCTCGAAGGCTCACGCGTCGATTGATCACGATCCACCCCGCGATCCACCACAGCGCACCCCAGATCGCGATCTCGGCGATGAGCTCGAAAACGGGGATCGCACCGCCCCCCTGCACGATGATGCGCGTCGTGACGATGAGCGCGATCCCGATGACCACCGCCACGATCGCCACGAGCCACCGCCATGCGAACTTGATACTGACCTTCGGGGTGCGCCAGATCGCCCGGAAGCTCCGCTCGAGCGCCCGCGCGAACGAGGTCGCCGCGATGATGAGCACGACCACGCCGAAGACACCGATCACCCGCAATTCCCGCTCCCCTGGGGGCAGGGACTTGTCCAGCATCTCCGCCGTCGAGTCGTCGAAGCCGAGATGCTCGGCGAAGATCGCGTCGGCCTGCGGCTCGAGGGTTGCGCGCAATGCGCCGACGACGATCAGGATCGGCAGGATCGACGTGAATACATGCGCAGCCAGCGTCATCCCGCGATCCACGACCTCGATGTTGCGGAGATCGCGACCGACGCGCAATGCGAACCGCCCGGCCGCCGACCGGACACCGGTTCGCACCAAGCGATTCCCGGTCCTCTGAGCCATGAGGCACCTCACGAAGGCTGACCAGATCGGTCATCACATCGCCCGATCTGGTCCGAGGCTAACACCGGCCTCGAAACCTCACCCGGCGCGGGCCAAGCGCAGTCGCGTCTGCTCGGTGATCGGCGCATTCAAGACTCGGCGACAGCCCGCTCGTCGAGGCAATCCTCGGGGTTTATTCGGGTTCGCCGATTTGGCAGGCCCGAACAGCGCTCGGATAGCGTCGGAACTGAGCTTGTTGTAGCGAGGGCGGGACTCGAACCCGCGACACCACGATTATGAGCCGTGTGCTCGTATCGGACATCCAGAGCGACGCGGCCTGCATCCAAGAACCGCGGGATTCCGCCTGGCTACGGTCACGTGCGCGTCAGCTCATTCACGTGTTGAACGCACCGGATGTGGTCAGAGTGTGGTCACGTCCGCGATCTGTCGCCCTCACGCGCCGCCGTCAG
>DASUVU010000202.1:0-2576 GCA_036378815.1 Agromyces sp.
CCCTTCCAGCGCGTCGACTCCTGCACCAGCAGGGCGAGCCCGAGGCTCAGCGCGAGCAGGATGATCGTGGTGAGGATCGTGTACTTCAGGGTGAAGAGGACCGAGTCCCAGAAGAACCGGTTCGACACCGCGTCCTGGTAGTTCTCGGGGAAGTTCCAGCCCTGGTTGCCGCCGAGCAGCGGCCAGTCGGAGCCCGACATCTGCAGCACGAGCAGCAGCGGCAGGGCGAAGAGGAAGAGCACGAAGAGCGCGGTCGGCAGGGCGTAGAGCCAGCCGGTGATCGCGCCGCGCCGGCCGGGGTGGCGACGCCGACGGGCGGATGCCGCGGCCGCTTCGGCCGCTTCGGCGGGGAGGGTGGCGGTCATGGTGGAGCCTTTCGATGGGGCCGGTCGGCCGGCGCGCGGCATGGACGTCCGCGCGCCGGCCGGTCGTGGTGCCACTACTGCGAGAGCACCGCCGTGATCTCGTCGTTGTCGGCGTCGACGGAGTCCCCGTCGCCCAGCACCGCGTTCCGCACGAGCGTGAGCCACGGGCTCGACGGCGCGTTGAACGCCTGCTGGAAGTTGATCGCGACCGGGGTGTCGCCGTGGCCGGCCACCTCGTTGATCGTGATCAGGCGCGGGTCCTTCTGCGAGTACTCGTTGTCGGCGAGGTCGGAGCGGGACACCACGTCGTTGTCCTTCGCGAGCACCTGCACCTGCGCGTCCTCCGACATCAGCCAGTTGAGGAAGTTCCACGCCTGCGCGGCCTTCTTCGAGTCCTTCGAGATGCCGATGCCGTCACCGCCGACGAACGTCGAGCCGCCGCCCTTCGGGCCGGGGATGCCCGCGACGCCCACGTCGAACGGCGTCGAGGAGAGCAGCGTGGCCGGGTAGAACTGGAGGCCGACCTTGCCCTCGGTGAAGCCCGCGGTCCAGGTCGGGCCCGCCTCGTCCTGCGACGAGGGGAGCACTGCGCCCGAGTCCCACAGGTCCTTCCACGTCGAGTAGACGTCCTTGGCGGTGTCGCTGTTCAGCAGCGACTCCGTGCCGTCGTCGGAGAGCACCTCCTCGCCGTCGGCCCAGACGCTCGGGAACCACGTGAAGACGAGGCATCCGCCGCAGTTGAGGCCCGTCGCCGTGCCGTACGTGTCGGGCTTGTTCAGGGCCTGGATGGCCTTGGCCCACTCGGCGTACTCCTCGAGGTTCGCGGGGCCCGCCTCGGCGTCGAGGCCGGCCTCGGTCGCGAGCTCCTTGTTCCAGAACATCATCGAGAGGTCGAGCACGAACGGGAGCACGTACTCCTGGCCGTCGAGGGTGCCGGCCGAGAGGTGGCCCTGGTTGATGCTGTCCTTGAAGTCGAAGCCGTCGATGTTGGCCGTGATGTCCTGGAACAGGCCCTGCTTCACCCAGTTCGGCACGTAGACGATGTCGGCCGCGAACAGGTCGGGCAGGCCGCCCGAACCGGCGGCGGCGCCCACCTTGGCCACGTAGTCGTCGTTCGGCACGACCGTGAGCTCGACCTGGTTCTCGTGCGACGCGTTGTAGGCGTCGACGAGGAGGTTGGCCTGCTTCTCGAGGGGTGCGCGGGTCCAGAGGGTGAGGGTCGAGCCGTCGTCGACGCCTTCGGCGCCCGCGTCCGCAAGGGGGGTGCTGGCCGGCTCGGCGCCCTGCGCGCAGGCGGCGAGTCCCACCGTGAGGGCGCCGGCGGCGAGCAGGGCCGTGGCCCGCGTCATCCGGCGAGTGATGCGTGTCATCTGAAGATCTCCTAGCTCATCATCGAGCGGGCTCGGGGGAAGCCCGGAATGTGATTGCACGGCCTCGGTTCCGAAACTCACCGAAATGCCTTTCGGCACGCTACTCTGGCGATGTCACCGGCGTCAAGCACGACTTCCGGTAGCGTTTCAGTCGGAAGGGCGACACGGATGGCTCGAACAGACTCCCCCGGCGGCCGGGCGGCCACGCTGAGCGACGTCGCGCGCCTCGCGGGGGTGTCGCTCGCCACCGCCTCGAAGGCCATCAACGGGCGCGACCAGGTGGCGCCCGCGACGCGCAAGCGCGTCATCGCCGCCGCCGAGGAGCTGTCGTTCACGCCCAACCAACTCGCGCGCAGCCTCATCGCCGGCCGCACCGGCACCGTCGGCCTCCTCACGAGCGACCTCGAGGGCCGCTTCGTGATCCCGATCCTCATGGGCGCCGAGGACGCGTTCGGCGCCGGGCAGGTGAACGTGTTCCTCTGCGACGCCCGCGGCGACACGATCCGCGAGCAGCACCACCTCCGGGCGCTGCTCAACCGCCGCGTCGACGGCATCATCGTCGTGGGGCGGCAGACCGACCCGCGCCCCTCCCTCGGCCACGACATCCCCGTCCCCGTCGTCTACGCGTACGCGCCGTCGGACGACCCGACGGACGTCTCCGTCACGCCCGACAACGTCGCCGGCGGCCGCCTCGCGGTCGAGCACCTCATCGCGACCGGGCGGCGGCGCATCGCCCACATCAGCGGCGACCCGACTTACGCGGCGGCGCAGGACCGCGCCGTCGGCGTGCGGGCCGCGCTCGGCGACGCCGGACTCGAGCTCGTGGGCGACGTGCTGTTCT
>DASUVU010000203.1:0-3156 GCA_036378815.1 Agromyces sp.
CAGCTGGGGCCCAAGGTCACCCTCGACTCCTACTCCTCGAACGAGGAGCTCATCGCCAAGCTCGTCGCCGCCAAGGGGACCTCCGGCTACGACATCGTCGTACCCACCGGCGTCTTCATCCCGCAGATGATCGAGAACGGCCTGCTCCAGGAGCTCAACCTCGATCTCATCCCGAACCTCGAGTTCATGGATCCGGCGTTCCTCGGCCGGGCATGGGACCCCGACAACGCGTACTCGATCTGCAAGGCCTGGGGCACCACGGGATACGTCTACGACAAGACGATCATCACCCGTGAGCTCACGTCGTGGGCCGACTTCCTCGACGCCGCCCAGAACGAGGCGGCGGGCAAGACCAGCGTGCTCGACGACCCGGGCGACCTGACGGGCATGTACTTCTGGGCCAACGGCATCGACTGGAACACCACCGACGAGGCCGAGCTCACCGCCGCAGAGGACTACCTCGTGAACACCCTCGCACCGAACCTCGCGGCCTTCGACTCGTACCCGGGCGGCGCCGCCATCCCGCAGGGCACGCACGTGCTGATGCAGGTGTGGAACGGGGATGCGCGCATCGGCATCCTCGAGAGCGCCGATCCCGACCGGTGGCAGTGGGTCTTCCCCGGTCCCGAGACCGAGATCTGGATGGACAACTGGGCCATCGCCGCGGGCGCCCCCAACCCCGAGGCGGCCCACGCGTTCATCAACTACGTGCTCGAGCCCGAGAACTCGCTGGCCGAGCTCGACTACATCGGCTACCACACCGGGGCGACGGGCATCGAGGAGGCCGCGGCCGACGCGGAGTTGCCCATGCTCGACCTCGTGTTCTTCACGCCCGAGCAGATCGAGACGATGCGCGAGGGCGAGGTGAACGACGCCCAGCAGCGGCGCGTCGACATCTGGAACAAGACCAAGGCCGCGGCTGGTGCGTAGTTCGCGGATGCCGCGCTTCGCCCTCGCCATTCCGGCGTGGGCCTGGCTCGCCATCTTCTTCGTCGCGCCCGTGGCGATGGTCGTCTGGTTCAGCTTCGGCTACAAGCCGGGCATCTTCGGGACGCACGCGAACGACGTGCTCTCGTTCGACCGATACCTCGAGGCGCTCTCGCCGACGTTCTTCTCGACGTTCCTGAACACGCTCTGGATCGGCCTCGCCGGCACGGCGCTGTGCCTCGTGATCGGCCTGCCGGTCGCGTACTGGATGGCCGTGAAGGCACCGCCGTCGCGTCGGGGCCTGCTCATCGCGCTCGTCCTGGTGCCGTTCTGGACGAACTTCCTCGTGCGGACGATCGGTTGGCAGGTGATCCTCGCGCCAGAGGGCTGGCTCTCGACGCTGCTGCAGGATGTCGGTCTCATCGGCGGCCCGCTCGACATCCTGTACACGCGCACCGCGGTGCTCATCGGCGTGGTCTACAACTACCTGCCGCTCATGATCCTGCCGCTCTTCGTCGCCTTCGACCGCGTCGGTACGCCGCTGCGCGAGGCGTCGAAGGACCTGGGCGCCGGCCGGTGGCGCACGTTCACCCGGGTCACGCTGCCGCTCGCACGCCCGGGAGTCATCGCCGGGGTGCTCCTCGTGTTCATCCCCCTCATGGGCGACTACATCACGGCGACCGTGCTCGGCGGAGCGAAGGGCAACATGGTCGGCCAGCTCGTGGCGAGCCAGTTCCAGGCCGCGCAGAACTGGGCCCTGGGCTCGGCCATGGCGGTGATGCTCATCCTCGTGATCATGCTGACCGTGGCGGTCGGCGCGGTGATCGTCTGGCTCGTGACCATGCCGATCCGGGCGCGCAACCGGCTCGTGCTCGGTGACGTGCCATCGATGGATGCCGCGACCGCATCCTCCACCGATCGAGTCGCCGAGGAGGTGCTGTCGTGAAGAGATCGTGGTCGGATGTCGCGCTGGGCGTCTGGGGTGTGCTCGTCTTCGTCTTCCTGTTCGCCCCGATCGTCGTCATCATCATCTCCGCGTTCAACAGCGGGCGCCTGCTCGTCGCCTGGGACGGCTTCGGCCTCGACGGATTCGCCGCGCTGCTCGACAAGCCCGCCATCCAGAACGCAGTGTGGGTGTCGATCCAGACGGGCGCGATCGCGGCGCTCGTCGCCACGGTGCTCGGCACCCTCGCGGGCATCGCGATGGCGCGGCATCCGGGCAAGTGGGTGTTCTGGTTCATCGGGCTGCTGCTGCTCGTCTCGGTGACGCCCGAGATCGTCGACGCGGTCGCGCTGCTGCCCTGGTTGGTCTTCCTCGGGCAGGACCTCGGCATCGGGCTCTTCAACGACGGCATCGTGCGGCTCGTCGTGGGCCACTCGCTGTTCTCGACGGCGGTCGTCTCGTACATCGTGCGGGCGCGGCTCGTCGGCCTCGACGCGCAGCTCGAGGAGGCGTCGGCCGACCTGTATGCGAAGCCGTTCGCGACGTTCCGCCGGGTGACGCTGCCGCTCGCGATGCCGGCCGTGCTCGCAGGATTCCTGCTCTCGTTCACGTTGAGCCTCGACAACACGGTCATCGCGGCGTTCGTGCAGGTCTCGGGCACCACGCCGTGGCCCGTGTACGTGCTCAGCGCACTCCGGAGCGGGTTGCGACCCGAGATCGCGTCGGTGTCGACGATCATGCTCGTGCTCACGCTCGTCGCGCTCGGCCTCGTCGCGTTCGTGCTTCGACGCGCGGGCGACTCGGCGACCCAGATCGCCCGCACGATGACCGGCAGCTGAAAGGACCACGCATGACCCACGCCGACCTCGTCTTCACGGGCGGGCCCGTCTTCACGGCCGACACGGTGCGCTCGCGAGCCAGAGCCGTCGCGGTGGCGGACGGGCGGATCGTCGCGGTGGGGTCCCAGGACGACGTGCGCGAACTCGTCGGACCTCGGACCGAGGTGGTCGACCTGGCCGGACGGATGCTGCTGCCGGGCTTCCAGGACGCGCACGTGCATCCGGTGTGGGGCGGTCTCGACCTCATGCGATGCGACCTCGCGCCGCTCTCGACGGAGCCCGAGTACCTCGCTCGGATCGCCGAATACGCAGCCGAGCATGCCGACGAGCCGTGGGTGCTCGGCGGTGGCTGGCAGATGTCGGCCTTCGCAGGCGGCACTCCGACGGCGGCAGCCCTCGACACGGTGGTTCCCGATCGTCCGGCATTCCTGCCGAACCGGGACGGGC
>DASUVU010000204.1:0-2730 GCA_036378815.1 Agromyces sp.
GGCGGGCGTCGAGCGCGCCGAGCGGCTCGTCGAGCAGCAGCACGGGCGGCTCCAGCACGAGCGCGCGGGCGAGTGCGACGCGCTGCTGCTGGCCGCCCGACATCTGCGCCGGCCTGCGCTTCTCCAGGCCCGTCAGCTGCACCAGCTCCAGGGCCTCGGCCACCCGCCGGTGGATCTCCGCCTTGGGCCGCTTCTCGCGCCGCAGGCCGAAGGCGATGTTGTCGAACACGTTGAGGTGGGGGAACAGCGCGTAGTTCTGGAACACCGTGTTGACGTTGCGCTTGTGCGGCGGCGTCAGGGCCATGTCGTGGCCGTCGAGCAGGATCCGTCCGCTGGTGGGTCGCTCGAAGCCGGCGATCATCCGCAGTGTCGTCGTCTTGCCGCACCCCGACGGCCCCAGCATGGAGAAGAACTCCCCGGCCGGCATCTCCAGATTGATGCCGTCGACGGCCGTCAGTTCGCTGAACTGCTTGACGAGGTCGACGACCTCTACCGCACCACCGGCCACGCGTCACATCCTCTCGTATCGCGACCGCACCGGCTCAGATCCCGAATCCGGCGACGTCGTCGACGGCCGATCCGCGGCGGGACTCGCCGCGGGTGAAGAACCGGTAGACCAGGACGCCGGCGACGACCGAGAGCAGCGTGATCACCATGATCACGGTCGCGATGCCGTCCGTCGACGGCTGTGGCGTCGCGCGTGTCGCGGCGTAGATCTGCACCGGGACGGTCGTCGAGTTCGCGCCGCTCGACAGCCACTGGCTGATCACGAAGTCGTCGATCGAGATCGCGAACACGATCGCGGCACTGGCGACGATCGCGGGCATCAGGAGCGGCAGGAGCACCCGATAGAGCGCCGAGGCGGGCGCGGCGCCCAGGTCGGCTGCCGCTTCCTCGTAGGATGGGCCGATCGAGAACAGCCGGCCGCGCACGATCACGACGACGTAGCTGATCGAGAACGTGATGTGGCCGAGCAGCTGCGCGACCGTGCCGAAGGGCACGAACCTGAGCAGCTGGCTGAAGAGGATGAGCAGCGACACCCCGGCCACGATCTCGGGCGTGACCAGCGGGAACAGCATCAGGAAGTTCGACGCGCCCGAACCGCGCCCACGCCAGCGGGCCAGGCCGAGTGCCAGGAAGACGCCGATCGGCGTGGCGATCAGCACATCTAGCGCCGCGAGCTTCAGGCTCTGTTCGAGAGCACCCTGCAGCGTGGCGCTGTGGAACACCGAGTCGATGCTCGGGTCCGTGCTCGTGTACCACTTCAACGTGAACCCGTGCCAGACGCTCAGCGAGCGGCTGTCGTTGAACGAGAACTGGATGGCGACCAGGACCGGGACGATCGCCCACACGATGTAGCCCCAGGTGACGAGCACGAGGAAGCGCGGCTTGCCCCACTGGTTGCCGAGACGGCCGCGCAGCCGCTGGATATGCCCGAGGTCGGACTCGGGCGCGGGCAGGCGGGCGACGGTCTGGGTCACGCCGGGAGCTCCCTCGACGCCCGGTGGATGGTCCGCATGTAGTAGATCATCAGGATCATGAGGAAGCCTGCGAGCAGGACCGTGATCGCGGCCCCGATCGTCGGCTGCGGGCCGCCGTGGAAGTACAGGTCGATCTGGTTGCCGATCATCGACGTGGACGGCGCGCCCGACACGATGTTCGTCGTGTAGTAGTCGCCGAACATCGGGAGCGTGATGAGCACGGCGCCGCCGAGCAGGCCGGGCTTCGACAGCGGCAGCGTGACGTGCCAGAACGTGCGGAACGGGCTGGCGCCGAGGTCGCGGGCCGCCTCGAGGTGAGATTGGTCGATCCGGTCGAGCGAGGCGTAGAGCGGGAGGATGAAGAACGGGATGTAGCCGTAGATCAGCGCCAGGATCACGGTGAAGCTCTGCCCGCTGAGGTAGTTGTTCGGGTCGGAGATGATGCCGAGGTGGTAGAGCGCGCTGCTGATGCCCGTGGCCTCCAGGAACCGGAGCCCGTAGCCGCCCGGTGAGAGCAGGTTGATCCACGCGAGCATCCGCATCAGGTAGCTGATCCAGAACGGCAGCACGAGCAGGATCAGCAGCAGGGCCTTCGTGCGCGACGCGTGCCGGGCGACGTAGTAGGCGACCGGATAGCCGATCAGGATGCAGCCGGCGAGCGAGATGAGCACGTACCTGCACGTCCGAACCCATACGTCCCACAGGACGTTGCCGGGGCGGAGCTGGTCCAGCACGTAGTTCATCCAGCCGGGGTTCCAGTCGAGCGGGTTCCAGGCCGGGACGCCGGTGAGCAGGATCGGGTCGACGGTACCGAAGGCGAGGGCGAGGACCGCGTAGAGCGGGAGCAGGAACAGGATCAGGAGCCAGACGACGCCCGGGATCGCCGAGAGAGGCCAGAGCCAGCGTGGGTACATCTACGCCCCGGACTGGAAGGTCGCGTACCCGTTTTGCCAGAGCGACTGCCCGGCCGTCGTCAGGGGCCCCTCGACCAGCGCCTTGGGCCCGAAGTCGCGCTCGGTCAGCACCGAGTTGGCGAGGTTCTCCGGGATCACGCCCTTCGAGACCAGGGTGTCCGGCTGGATCTCGTTCAGCGGCGGTTGATAGCCGTTGAAGTTGACGAAGTTCTTGTAGGCGACGCCGTTGTCGAGCATGTAGTTCAAGAACAGATGGGCGAGCACCGGCTTCTTGGTGGTCGAGCAGACGCACCAGAGGTCGCTGCCGATCGGGCCGGTGCCGTACCCCGGGTTCC
>DASUVU010000205.1:0-5741 GCA_036378815.1 Agromyces sp.
GGACAAGTCGTTCACCGATGACCTCGACATCGACTCGATCTCGATGATGACGATCGTCGTCAACGCTGAAGAGAAGTTCGACGTCAAGATCCCCGACGAAGAGGTCAAGAACCTCAAGACCGTCGGCGACGCCGTCGACTACATCGTCAAGGCCCAGGCCTAGTCGCTGATCGGGCGGGTCGCGCGACGTCGTGCGGCCCGCCCATCCGCGTGATCCCATTTCCTCCAACGGAGTGATTTCGTCATGACCAAGAAGATCGTCATCACCGGCATCGGTGCGTCCTCACCGCTCGGTGGCACCGCTCGCGACAGCTGGAACGCCCTCCTCGCGGGCGAGTCGGGCGCCCGCCACCTCGACGACGGCTGGGTCGGTGAACTCGAGCTGCCGGTGACCTTCGCTGCGACCGCCAAGGTGGCACCGAGCACCGTGCTGGAGCGCCACGAGCAGAAGCGGCTCGACCCGTCGAGCCAGTTCGCGCTCCTCGCCGGCCGAGAGGCATGGGCCGACGCCGGAGCGCCCGAGGTGGCACCCGAGCGCCTCGCCGTCGACTGGTCGACCGGCATCGGCGGCGTGTGGACGCTGCTCGATGCGTGGGACACGCTGCGTGAACGCGGCCCTCGCCGGGTCCTGCCGATGACCGTGCCGATGCTCATGCCGAACGGGCCCGGTGCCGCCATCGGCATGGACCTCCACGCCCGCGCCGGAATCCGCACGGTGGTCTCCGCGTGCGCGTCCAGCACCGAGGCCCTCGTGAACGCCTACGATCACCTCCGGATGGGTCTCGCCGACGTCGTGATCGCCGGCGGCTCGGAGGCTGCGATCCACCCGCTGCCCATCGCCGCCTTCGCCTCGATGCAGGCGCTGTCCCGGCGGAACGACGACCCGGCCGCCGCCTCGCGGCCGTACGACATCGCTCGCGACGGCTTCGTGCTCGGCGAAGGCGGTGCTGCACTCGTCGTCGAGACCGAGGAGCACGCCAAGGCCCGGGGCGCCCGCATCTACGCCGAGCTGCTCGGCGGCGCGGTGACGAGTGACGCCTATCACATCACCGCGCCCGATCCCGAGGGATCGGCGGCCGCGCGGGCGATGAAGCAGGCGGTCGAGGGTGCCGGTGCGGCGCTGACCGACGTGGTCCACGTCAACGCGCACGCGACGAGCACGCCGGTCGGCGACATCGCGGAGTACAACGCGCTTCGCCGTATCTTCGGCGACGGCCTCGATGGCATCGCCGTCACCGCCACGAAGGCGTCGACCGGGCACCTCCTCGGTGGCGCCGGCGCGATCGAGGCGATCTTCACGGTGCTGGCGCTCAACGAGCGCACCGCGCCGCCGACGATCAACCTGACCGAGCAGGACCCCGAGATCCCGCTCGACGTCGTCACGTCGCCGCGCGCACTCGGAGACGGCGACCTCGTCGCGATCTCGAACTCGTTCGGATTCGGCGGCCACAACGCCGTCGCTGCGTTCCGCACCGCCTGATCGGATGCCACGGCGCCTCCGCGCCCGAGAGGAAGACCCCGACCGCCATTCCCGGCGTCGGGGTCTTCCTCCTCCGTCCGCGATTTCGGTCGTGCGAACGCCGGGAAGGGTCATCCGACGATCGCGTCACGCCATCGCGGCCGGGGCGGATCAGCCGACCTGGTGGAGCCAGACGACTGGAGCGAAATCGCTAGCGTGGCGGAACGGCTCGAGCTCGTCGTCCCAGGCCTGCCCGAGCGCGAGTCGCAGTTCACGGTGCAGCTCGACGGCGTCGTGGCCGGCGATCTCCATGGCATATCGGATTCGGTCCTCGGGCACGACGACGTTCCCGACCGTGTCGGTCTGGGCGAAGAACACGCCGAGTTCGGGCGTGTGCATCCATCGGGCCCCGTCGGAGCCGGGGCTGGGATCCTCGCTGACCTCGAAACGGAGCTGCTCCCAGCCACGAAGCGCCGACGCGAGCTTCGCTCCCGTGCCGGCCTCGCCCTCCCAGTAGAACTCGGCTCGAAGGAGACCGCGGTAGACCGGCTGCTCGGACCAGTCGAAGTTCACGGCCGAACCGAGCGCTCGGCCCGCAGCCCACTCCACATGCGGGCACAGGGCCCGCGGCGATGAATGCACGAACAACACGCCTCGCGCTGTGCGCGCGGCGTGCGTCACCCTCTCCGCCATCTCTGTCTCCGTTCTCGAGGTGCGTCTTCCCCTACGACCTCGGAACTGCGGATTGCGGTGTGTTCGATTGCCGACGGCGAGCCGTCATGGGCGATTATGCCGGGGATTCCGGCCGGTGACAAGGCTCCGCGCGGGCGGAACGGTGCGGAATCTCGGCTGGTATCGGGCAGTCCGCGAAAACAGTATGCTCAGTGAAACGTTCTCTCTCGTCCCCGCTCGGAGGCTCCATGGCCGTTCGCGATGCACTGCTCGCCCTCCTCACCGCCGGTCCGGCGTACGGATTCCAGCTGCACGGTGGCATCATCGCGCGCACCGGTGGCCGCCGAAACGTCAACGTCGGTCAGACGTACGCCACCCTCGAGCGACTCACGAAGCAGGGGCTGATCGAGTCCGCCGGTGCGACCGCCGACGGCCTCCCCCTCCACCGCCTCACGGCGTCGGGGTCGGCGGCGTCAGCTGCCTGGCTGCAGGGCACGGATGCCTCGGGCGCAGACCCGTGGGACGAGACGATCGATCGCGTGCTCGTCGCCAGGTCGCTGCCCGAGTGCGATGCCGACGGAATCGTGGCCGCGGAACGCGATCGGTGGTCCACCCGGCGTGACGCGGCATCCGCCCGTGTGGGCGCCGGCGATCCACGGGCGGGCGCGGGCGACTCGGGGGGTCCGGTCGAGCATGTGGAGGCTGCGGAGGCGGCGGAGGCGGAACTCGCCCGGCTCGCGGCATCCGCCGATCTGCAACTCGCCGAAGCCGCCCTCGCCTGGCTGGACGCCGTCGTCGCGGCCGATCGCCTCGCGTACGCACCGAAGGCCACTCGACCGAAGCGGGGACGACGCCCCGCGGCCGCTTCGACGTCGGAGGCGACGCCGCCCGAGGGCGTTCAGCCGTCGGCCATCGCATAGCTCTCGATCACCGCGAGATCCAGCGGGAACTCGACCGGGAACCCGCCGAACAGCAGGCGCCCAGCGTCGCGCGCCGAGGCCCGCACGGCGTCGGCGACCTCGTCGGCGACCGACTCGGGGGCGTGCACGATGATCTCGTCGTGCAGGTAGTAGACGAGGTGCGGCGCCTGGCGGAACACGGGACCAGACCGGCCTGCGTCGGGAATGTCGCCGTCGGCGCGTCGTGCGATCGCGTCGAGTCGGCCGCGAAGCGCGGCCATCCAGCACAATGACCATTCGGCGGCACTGCCCTGCACGACGAAGTTCCTGGTGAAGCGGCCCCAATCGCGCGCGGACGATCGTGCGCGACGTTCATCGGCGGCCGTCGCTTCGGGCTCGCTGGCGCGCGCCTGCACGGCCCGCCACTCGATCGGCGGCGGTGGCGACGATCGACCCAGCAGCGTCGTGACCGAACCACCGCGCTCTCCCACCTCGGCCGCCCGGTCGACCAGCGCCATCGCGCGCGGGAACGCCCGTGCGAGCCGCGGCACGAGACGCCCGCTGTCACCCGTGGTCGCGCCGTACATCGCCCCCAGAATCGCGATCTTGGCCTCGTCGCGGGTCGCGACGACGCCCGTCTCGACGAGTCCGGCGTAGAGGTCGCGGCCACGGCTCGCCGACGCCATCGCCTCGTCGTGCGCCATGGCGGCGAGCACCCGCGGCTCCAGCTGGGCCGCATCGGCGACGACCAGCGTCCAACCGGGGTCGGCGACGACGGCGCTCCGCACGTTCTTCGGCAGCTGCAGGGCACCGCCGCCCGACGTGGCCCAGCGGCCGGTTGCCGTGCCGCCGGGCACGTACTCGGGGCGGAACCGTCCGTCGACCACCCACTCGTCGAGCCAGGACCAGCCGTTGGCGCTCAGCAACCGCGCGAGCTTCTTGTACGCGATGAGCGGTTCGATGGCCGGATGCTCGTGCTCACGCAGCTCCCACCTGGCCGTCGACGACACCTGGATTCCGGCGGCTCGGAGCGCCCGCAGCAGGTCCACCTGCGAGTCGAGGTTCACGGATGCCGCGCCGAGCTCGTCGCGCACGCGGCCGGCGAGCTCCTCCATGCGGGCGGGCTTCCACCCGGGCGCCGGCCTCGGACCGAGTTCGGCCTCGAGCACGGACTCGTGCACGGCACGATCCCATGGGAGTCCAGCCGCCTGCATCTCGGCGCCGATGAGGCCGCCGGCCGATTCGGCGGCGAGCAGCAGCCGAAGTGCCGCCGGGTCCGAGCTCTCGGCGACCATGGCCTGCTGTCGGTCGAGCTCGCGCGCCAGCGCGTCGGCCGTCGGCGCGGGTCGGCCTGCGGCATCCGTCGTCTCGGTCGCGTCGTCGCTCCCCCGATGCTCGAGCGACCCGCCATCGGCGCCGTCGAAGTCGTCGAAGTCGAAGAGCGCGGGGCGCGGGGCGGTGCCCGTCGCGGATGCGCCCTGCCCCGCCTCGGCCGGACCCGCCGGCAGCCACGCGGGCCGCGAGTATCGACCCGTCGCGCGGGGTTGCTCGGTGAACGTGGAGTGGTCGAGGATGGCGCCGCAGAGGCGGAGGTCGTGACAGCGCTCGACGCGGACCCCCGCCGCGAGCAGGGCGGGATACCGGCGTCGCGTCTCGGCCCACACCCAGCGCGGCCGCGACGTCGCCTCGAGCTCGCGGACCACCTCGGCGAGCTCGTGGGCAGCAACGACGGCGAACGGCTCGGCACCGCGTTCGGGATCGATGAGCGCGAACGATTCTCGCCCGGCCTCGCCGATGATCACCTGCACGTGCTCATTCTCGCGGTCGCGTCCGACAGTGTCGGCGGCACCCGCCACCATGAGTCCATGGAGAATTCGAATGGTCGTCGATGGTCGCAGTGAGCTTCCGATGCGGCCACGGTGCCGAGTCCGGCGCGGTCGGCGTCGTGACACTGGGCCGGGTGTGTCCGCTCTGCATGCTCATCGATGAGACGCACCGTTCACGTGCCGAGCTCCTGGGCAGGGTGGCGCCGCCGCATCGCCGGGCGCTCGCCCGCGAGACTCGTGTCGGCGCCAGCTACGAGTGGGTCTGCACGCGCGGGCACGATCGCTACACCGCCACCGTGCGCGAGGTGCTCACCGGCACGGCGTGTGCGAAGTGCCGCGCGAGTGCGACGGCACCGGCCGCCGTGGCCGAGGCGGGGGTGCCGTTCATGAATCCGGCGCTGCGAACACGCACCTCGCAGACGGAGCAGCGGCTCAAGGCGATGCTCGGCGAACGCATCAGGCTCAATCACCGGGTGAACGCCATCCACATCGCGCGCACCTTCTATGGGCGCCGAGAGGTGTGGCCCGACGTCATCGTGCCGGCCCTGCGTGTTGCGGTCGAGTACGACGACCCCGGCCGGTCACGACGCGCCCACATGGGGCTGAAAGAGGCATCCGACCTCGAGAAGGACGACGCGCTCCGCGAGGTCGGCTGGGAGGTGATCCGCATCCGCGCAGGTGGCCTCGAGCCCGTGGGGCCGCACAGCATCGTCTGCCGGCAGCTGACGACCGACGTCGTCGACGAGGTCCTCGAGACGATGCGGCGCATCCGAGGTGACGCGGCGGTCGAGGCCATCTCGATGCGGCATCCGTCAGCTTCGCCCTGAACCGGCGTCGCACCCCCGCTGTGGGCTTCCGCGGCTACGCTGCCGCGCCACAGATTGT
>DASUVU010000206.1:0-2351 GCA_036378815.1 Agromyces sp.
GCGAGGCCGGACGGCACGCGCGCTCGGCTGTGGGCGTGGCGGTGCTGCCGCTCGACGCACCGGTCGAGATCGAGCTCGTCGTCGAGTTCGCGTAGTCGCGCGCCGCGCGGCCGCTCGAGGGTGTCCTGAACGACGGATGCCGCGGCGGGAAGGCTCCCGGCCGCGGCATCCGCCGTCGAGGTGAACCGCGTCAGCGCACCTGGGCGCTGATGACCTCCATGATCGAGGTGTCGGCGAGCGTCGTGGTGTCGCCCACCTGGCGCCCCTCGGCGAGGTCGCGCAGCAGGCGACGCATGATTTTGCCCGACCGCGTCTTCGGCAGCTCGTTCACGATGAACACCTGCCGGGGGCGTGCGATCGCGCCGATCTGCACGGCGACGTGCTTGCGCAGCTCCTCCGACGCGTCCTTCGGGTCGCTGATATGCGAGACCTGGCTGGCCTTCAGGATCACGAACGCGACGACCGCCTGGCCGGTGGTCTCGTCGGATGCCCCGACGACGGCGGCCTCGGCCGTCCACGGGTGGGCGACGAGCGACGACTCGATCTCGGTGGTCGACAGGCGGTGGCCCGACACGTTCATGACGTCGTCGACGCGGCCGAGCAGCCAGATGTCGCCGTCCTCGTCGCGGCGGGCGCCGTCGCCGGCGAAGTACCGGTCGTCGTACTTCGCCCAGTAAGTCTGCTTGAACCGTTCGGGGTCGCCCCAGATGCCGCGCAGCATCGCCGGCCATGGCTCGGTGATGACGAGGAAGCCGCCGTTCTCGCCGTCGACGGGCGTGCCGTCGTCGGTGAGGATGTCGACCTCGACACCGGGGATCGGCGCCTGCGCGCTGCCGGGCGTGAGGTCCATGATGCCCGGCAGGGCCGAGATCATGATCGCCCCCGTCTCGGTCTGCCACCACGTGTCGACGACGGGGATCGAACCGCCGCCGATGACCTCGCGGTACCAGATCCACGCCTCGGGGTTGATCGGCTCGCCGACCGAGCCGAGCAGTCGCAGCGAGCGCAGGTTGAACTTCTGCGGGATCTGTCGCCCCAGCTTCATGAACGACCGGATGGCGGTGGGCGCGGTGTAGAGGATCGAGACCTTGTACTTCTCGACGATCTCCCACCAGCGGCCCGGGTGCGGGGTGTCGGGGGTGCCCTCGTACATCACCTGGGTGGCGCCGTTCGCGAGCGGTCCGTAGACGACGTACGAGTGGCCGGTCACCCAGCCGACGTCGGCGGTGCACCAGAACACGTCGGTCTCGGGGTGCAGGTCGAAGACGTACTTGTGTGTGAACGCCGTCTGGGTGAGGTAGCCGCCCGACGTGTGCAGGATGCCCTTCGGCTTGCCCGTGGTGCCCGACGTATAGAGGATGAACAGCGGCTGCTCGGCGGGGAACGCCGCAGGCACGTGCTCGTTCGCGGCATCCGCCACCGTCTCGTGCCACCAGAGGTCGCGACCCTCGGTCCATTCGATCTCGTTCTCGCCGCGGCGCACCACGAGCACGTTGCGAACCGTGTCGGTCTCGGTCTTGCCGAGGGCCTCGTCGACGACGGGCTTCAGCGGGAACACCCTGCCCTTGCGGTACCCGCCGTCGGCGGTGATGACGAGGGATGCCTCGGCGTCGTCGATGCGCGACGCGAGGCTGTCCGAGCTGAATCCGCCGAACACGACCGAGTGGATCGCACCGATGCGCGCGACGGCGAGCATCGAGACGACCGCCTCGGGGATCATCGGCAGGTAGATGGCGACGCGATCGCCGGCGGCGATGCCGAGGCTCTCGAGCACGTTGGCGGCTCGCTTGACCTCATCGGTGAGCTCCGCGTAGGTGATGTCGCGGCTGTCGCCCGGCTCGCCCTCCCAGTGGATGGCGACGCGGTCGCCGAGACCGGCCTCGACGTGTCGGTCGAGGCAGTTCACGGCCACGTTGAGCTCGCCGTCGTCGAACCACTTGGCGAAGGGCGGGTTCGTCCAGTCGAGGGTGCGGGTGAACGGCTTCTCCCACTGCAGGAGTTCACGGGCCTGGTCGGCCCAGAACCCGAGGCGGTCGGCGCGTGCGGCCTCGTACATGCCCGGGTCGGCGACGGATTGGGCGACGAATTCGGGGCTCGGGCGGAAACGCCGGATCTCCTCGAGTGCGTGATCGATCTGAACGGTCATGGTTCTGCGGTCGCTCCTTCGCGAGTGTTCATCGGTTGGGTCGCCTGCCCTCCAGCACACTACCCCCGGTCGCTGACTCGTCGCAGTGGGCGAGTCATGCCGCGTCGCAGGCGCACCCGGGTAGGACGACCTCGCCCGTTCGAGTCACTCCAATGTGCTCATTCGAGCATCTGTGAGAGCGGTTACTGTGCCTTTGCCCAAGAAA
>DASUVU010000207.1:0-8234 GCA_036378815.1 Agromyces sp.
CACGCGATCATGATGATGGTGCCCGAGGCGTGGGAGAACCAGACCGACATCGACCCGACGCGACGAGCGTTCTACGAGTACCACTCGATGCTCATGGAGCCGTGGGACGGCCCCGCGGCCATCGTGTTCACCGACGGTTCCCTCGTCGGTGCGACCCTCGACCGCAACGGCCTGCGTCCGGGACGGTACGTCGTCACCGACGACGGCCTCGTCGTGCTGGCGAGCGAGATCGGCGTGCTCGACCTCGACCAGTCGAGGATCGTTCGCAAGGGCCGGCTCCAGCCGGGCCGCATGTTCCTCGTCGACACGGAGTCGGGCCGTCTCATCGAGGACGACGAGATCAAGGCCGAGCTCGCGGCATCCGAGCCATGGGGGGAGTGGCTCGAAAGCGAGCGCATCCGCCTCTCCGAGCTTCCCGAGCGCGAGCACATCGTGCACCCGCCCGCGTCGGTGACCCGTCGCCAGCGCACGTTCGGCTACACCGAGGAGGAGGTGCGAATCCTGCTCGCACCCATGGCCAAGACCGGGCAGGAGCCGCTCGGGGCGATGGGGTCCGACACGCCCATCGCGGTGCTGTCGAAGCGCCCGCGCCTGCTCTTCGACTACTTCACCCAGCAGTTCGCGCAGGTCACCAACCCGCCGCTCGACTCCATCCGTGAAGCCGTCGTCACCTCGCTCGGCACGTCGATCGGGCCCGAGCGCAACCTCCTCAACGCCGGACCCGAGCACGCCAGGCAGGTGTCCCTCGACTTCCCGGTGATCGACAACGACGAGCTCGCCAAGATCGTGCACATCGACCCGGCGCCCGGCAGCCGGACGGCGGTGACCATCCGCGGTCTCTATCGCTTCGACGAGGGACCGAACGCCCTGCGAGACCGGCTCGCGGCGATCTGCGCCGAGGTCGACGAGGCGATCGATGCGGGCGCCGAGTTCATCGTCCTGAGCGACCGCGACTCCAACAAGGACCTCGCGCCGATCCCATCGCTCCTCATGGTCTCGACGGTGCACCACCACCTCATCCGGTCGGAGAACCGCATGAAGGTGGGCCTCGTCGTCGAGGCCGGCGACGTGCGCGAAGTGCATCACGTCGCCCTCCTCGTCGGCTACGGGGCATCCGCCGTCAACCCCTACCTCGCCATGGAGACGTGCGAAGACCTCGTGCGGTCGGGCGTGATCACGGGCGTGACACCCGAGGAGGCCGTGCACAACGTCATCAAGGCGCTCGGCAAGGGCGTGCTGAAGATCATGTCGAAGATGGGCATCTCGACCATCTCGTCGTACGGCGGAGCCCAGGCGTTCGAGGCGCTCGGTCTCTCCCAGGAGTTCATCGACGAGTACTTCACCGGAACGACCTCGAAGCTCGGCGGCGTCGGGCTCGAGGTCGTCGCCGCGGAGAACCTGCACCGGCACACCTCCGCCTACCCCGAGGACGCGGCGGTGCGCGCGCACGAGCGCCTCGCGACCGGCGGCGAGTACCAGTGGCGCCGTGACGGGTCGCCGCACCTGTTCAACCCCGAGACCGTGTTCCGCCTGCAGCACTCGACGCGCAACCGTCGGTACGACGTGTTCCGCGAGTACACCTCGCTCGTCGACTCGCAGGCGGAGGAGCTCATGACGCTCCGCGGCATGTTCGCCCTGCGTACGGGAGTGCGCCCGCCGGTGCCGATCGATGAGGTCGAATCGGTCGAGTCGATCGTGAAGCGGTTCTCCACGGGCGCGATGAGCTACGGCTCGATCTCCAAGGAGGCGCACGAGTCGCTGGCGGTCGCCATGAACCGCCTCGGTGCCAAGTCGAACACGGGCGAGGGCGGCGAGGACCTCGAGCGACTGCTCGACCCCGAGCGGCGCAGCGCCATCAAGCAGGTCGCGTCCGCCCGGTTCGGCGTGACGAGCATGTACCTCACCCACGCCGAGGACATCCAGATCAAGCTCGCCCAGGGCGCGAAGCCGGGAGAGGGCGGACAGCTGCCGCCCACCAAGGTGTACCCGTGGGTCGCTCGCACGCGCCATGCGACCGCCGGGGTCGGGCTCATCTCGCCGCCCCCGCACCACGACATCTACTCGATCGAAGACCTGAAGCAGCTCATCTTCGACCTGAAGCGCGCCAATCCCAAGGCGCGCGTGCACGTGAAGCTCGTGAGCCAGTCGGGCATCGGCGCGGTCGCGGCGGGCACCGCCAAGGCCCTCGCCGATGTGATCCTCGTCTCGGGCCACGACGGCGGCACGGGCGCCAGCCCGCTCAATTCGCTGAAGCACGCCGGCACACCGTGGGAGCTCGGCCTCGCCGAGACGCAGCAGACCCTGATGCTGAACGGCATGCGCGACCGTGTCGTCGTACAGGTCGACGGACAGCTCAAGACCGGCCGCGATGTCGTGATCGGCGCGCTGCTCGGCGCGGAGGAGTTCGGCTTCGCCACTGCCCCGCTGGTGGTGCAGGGGTGCGTCATGATGCGGGTGTGCCACCTCGACACCTGTCCGGTCGGTGTGGCCACCCAGAACCCCGAGCTTCGCAAGCGGTTCACCGGCAAGCCCGAGTTCGTCGTGAACTTCTTCGAGTTCATCGCGCAGGAGGTGCGCGAGTACCTGGCTGAGCTCGGCTACCGCTCCATCGACGAGATCGTCGGCCGGCGCGACCTGCTCGACGTCGATCGCGCCATCGAGCACTGGAAGACGTCGGGCCTCGATCTCACGCCGGTGCTCGTCGGCCCCGACTTCTCGGAGGCGGACCCGCGACGCAACCAGCGCCCGCAGGACCATGGGCTCGACGAGCACTTCGACAACGAGCTGATCCGCCGCAGCCGGATCGTGCTCGACGAGGGCGGCTCGATCGAGATCGAGCTCCCGGTCAGGAACACCGAGCGCGCCGTGGGCACCATGCTCGGCCACGAGGTCACCGTTCGCCGCGGCGAGCACGGCCTTCCGCCGGGCACGATCGACATCACCCTCTCGGGTTCCGCCGGCCAGTCACTCGGCGCCTTCCTGCCCAGCGGCATCACGCTGCGCCTCGTGGGCGACTCCAACGACTACGTCGGCAAGGGCCTCTCGGGCGGGCAGATCGTGCTCCGCCCGCCACGCGACAGCGGATTCGCCGCCGAGCAGAACGTGATCGCCGGGAACGTCATCGGATACGGCGCGACCCGGGGCAGCATGTTCATCCGCGGCATCGTCGGCGAGCGATTCCTCGTGCGCAACTCGGGGGCGACCGCGGTGGTCGAGGGCGTCGGCGACCACGCGCTCGAGTACATGACGGGTGGACTCGCGCTCATCCTCGGCGACACCGGTCGCAATCTCGGCGCCGGAATGTCGGGCGGAACGGCCTACATCCTCGGGCTGCATGAGGATCGCGTGAACCGCGAGGCGCTGACCGGCGGCGAGCTCGAGCTGCTGCCGCTCGGCAGCGCCGACCGCGAGATCGTGCGCGACCTGCTCGAACAGCACCTCGAGACGACCGACTCCGCGGTCGCGGCGCGGCTCCTCGCCGAAGGGGACACCGCATTCGACCGCTTCACGAAGGTGCTGCCGCGCGACTACGCCGCAGTGCTCCGCACGCGCCAGAGTGCCGTCGACGAGGGACTCGATCCCGACGGCGACGTGGTGTGGACCAGGATTCTGGAGGTGACGGGTGGCTGACCCGAAGGGCTTTCTCAAGGTCACCGAGCGCGAGCTGCCGAAGCGGCGCCCCGTTCCGGTGCGGATCATGGACTGGAAAGAGGTCTACGAGCCCGGCGACTCCGCACAGCTCCGGCGCCAGGCCGGCCGCTGCATGGACTGCGGCATCCCGTTCTGTCATCAGGGCTGCCCGCTCGGCAACCTGATCCCCGAGTGGAACGACCTCATGTACCGCGGCGAGGGCCGGGCCGCCATCGAGCGGTTGCACGCCACGAACAACTTCCCCGAGTTCACCGGTCGCCTCTGTCCGGCACCGTGCGAATCCGCCTGCGTTCTCGGCATCAACCAGCCCGCGGTCACCATCAAGCAGGTCGAGGTGTCGATCATCGACCAGGCCTTCGGCAACGGCTGGGTGCAACCCCAGCCCCCAGGACGACTCACCGGCAAGACGGTCGCCGTGGTGGGCTCGGGTCCCGCCGGCCTGGCGGCGGCGCAGCAGCTCACGCGCGCCGGCCACACGGTGGCCGTGTTCGAGCGCGACGACCGCATCGGCGGGCTCCTCCGCTACGGCATCCCCGACTTCAAGATGGAGAAGAAGCACCTCGACCAGCGGCTGGCGCAGATGACCGCCGAGGGCACTCGGTTCCGCGCGGGCGTGAACATCGGCGTCGACCTGACGTGGGAGCAGCTCCGCGAGCGGTACGACGCCGTCGTGATCGCGACCGGCGCCCTGGTGCCGCGCGACCTGCCGGTCCCCGGCCGTGACCTGCCGGGCGTGCACTTCGCCATGGAGTACCTCACCCAGTCGAACCGGCACCTCGCCGGTGATCAGGTCTTCGACCAGATCACCGCAGAGGGCAAGCACGTCGTCGTCCTCGGCGGCGGCGACACCGGTGCGGACTGCATCGGCACCGCGCACCGCCAGGGTGCGCTCTCGGTCACGAACCTCGCCATCGGCAGGGAGCCGAGCGCGACCCGACCGGCCGAACAGCCCTGGCCGATGCATCCGATCATCTTCGAGGTCCAGAGTGCGCACGAGGAGGGCGGGAACCGCCAGTACCTCGCGTCGACCGTCGAGTTCCTCGCCAACGATGCCGGCGAAGTGCGGGCCATCCGCGTCGCCGAGACGGAGTACCTCGACGGCCGTCGCGTGCCGAAGGCCGGGACCGAACGCGAGATCCCGGCAGACCTCGTGCTGCTCGCCCTCGGCTTCACCGGTCCCGAGACCCGCGAGGTCGACGAGCAGCTGCAGCTCCAGGTCACCGAGCGCGGGAACATCGCCCGCGAAGCGGACTACGCGACGGCGCAGCCCGGCGTGTTCGTCGCCGGAGATGCCGGACGTGGACAGTCGCTCATCGTGTGGGCGATCGCAGAGGGCCGCGCTGCGGCATCCGCCGTCGACCGGTACCTTGAAGGCGACACGGAATTGCCGAGCCCGATCCCTGCGAACGCACGCGCCTTCGCAATCTGACCCCGGCGCACAGGCCGCCGCCCACCACCCTCTACGCCGCCAGTCGGCAGAACATCGGGAGCACACCACATGAGACGGGCCAAGATCGTCGCAACCCTCGGTCCGGCGACCTCGAGCTACGAACAGATCCGCGCGGTCATCGATGCGGGTGTCGACGTGGCGAGGATGAACCTGAGCCACGGCACCTACGACGTGCACGAGGGCGTCTACCAGAACGTCCGGAAGGCGGCCAACGACTCGGGTCGTGCCGTCGCGGTGCTGGTCGACCTGCAGGGGCCGAAGATCCGACTGGGCAAGTTCGCCGACGGGCCGCACGAGCTCGAGGAGGGCGACATCCTCAAGATCACCACCGACGAGGTCCTCGGCACGAAGGATCTCGTGAGCACGACGTACAAGGGCCTGCCGGGCGACGTTCGACCCGGAGATGAACTCCTCATCGACGACGGCAAGGTCCGCGTCGAGGTGGTCGACACCGATGATTCGACGGTCACGACTCGCACGATCGTGGCCGGCCCGGTCTCGAACAACAAGGGCATCAACCTGCCCGGTGTCGCCGTCAGCGTGCCTGCGATGTCGGAGAAGGACGAGGCCGATCTCCGCTGGGCCCTCGAGCTCGGTGCCGACCTCATCGCGCTGTCGTTCGTGCGCAGCGCCGCCGACGTCGAGCGCGTGCACGAGATCATGGACGAGGTCGGACGCCGCGTGCCGGTGGTCGCGAAGATCGAGAAGCCGCAGGCCGTCGATGCGCTCGAAGAGATCACCGAGGCGTTCGACGCGATCATGGTCGCGCGTGGCGACCTCGGAGTGGAGCTCCCGCTCGAGGCCGTGCCGATCGTGCAGAAGCGCGCGGTCGAGCTGGCCCGCCGGTTCGCGAAGCCCGTGATCGTGGCGACGCAGATGCTCGAGTCGATGACGCACAGCCCTGTTCCCACCCGTGCCGAGACCTCCGACGTCGCGAATGCGATCCTCGATGGCGCCGACGCGGTCATGCTCTCGGGTGAGACGAGCGTGGGGGAGTATCCCGTCGTCACGGTGCAGACCATGGCGCGCATCGTCGCGTCCACCGAGCAGCACGGCCTCGACCGCATCCCGCCGCTCGGCACGAAGCCACGAACGCAGGCGGGCGCCATCACACTCGCCGCGGTGGAGGTCGCCGACTTCGTCGAGGCGAAGTACCTGTGCGTCTTCACCGAGACCGGGGAGTCGGTGCGACGGATGTCCCGCATCCGCTCCGTCATCCCGATCCTCGCGTTCACGCCCGACCCGGCGATTCGCCGACGCATGGCGCTCAACTGGGGCGTCGAGTCGTTCGTGGTCGACCGCGTGACCCACACCGACCAGATGGTCGGGCAGGTCGACGACGTGCTCGGCAGGACCGGCATGGCGGACATCGGTGAGAAGGTCGTCATCATCTCGGGGTCGCCTCCCGGCATCCCGGGCACCACGAACGACGTGCGCGTGCACGTCGTCGGCGACGTGCTCTAGCCGACGCGAAAGGCCCGACGTCCCGCACGGAGCGTCGGGCCTTCGTCGTACCCGAGGTCGGTATCGGTGCCGGTGGTGGGGGTCGAACCCACACGCCCTTTCGGGCAAAGCATTTTGAGTGCTCCGCGTCTGCCATTCCGCCACACCGGCCAGAGGCCTCGCCCAGAATACCGTAGGCTTTCCTGCGTGACAGACAGCGAACAGACCCAGTCGGCGCCGCGCCGCGTGGTCGTGGCGGAGGATGAGTCGCTCATCCGCCTCGACATCGTCGAGATCCTCCGCGACAACGGCTACGAGGTCGTCGGGGAGGCCGGCGACGGTGAGACGGCGGTGGCACTGGCCACCGAACTCCGACCCGATCTGGTCATCATGGACGTGAAGATGCCCCAGCTCGACGGCATCTCGGCCGCAGAACGTCTTTCGAAGGGCCACATCGCTCCCGTCGTGCTGTTGACGGCATTCAGCCAGAAGGAACTCGTCGAGCGCGCCAGCGAGGCGGGCGCCCTCGCCTACGTCGTGAAGCCGTTCACGCCGAACGACCTGCTTCCGGCGATCGAGATCGCCCTCGCCCGGCACGCGCAGATCATCACCCTCGAGGCCGAGGTCGGCGACCTGGTCGAGCGATTCGAGACGCGCAAGCTCGTCGACCGGGCAAAGGGACTGCTGAACGAGAAGATGGGGCTCACCGAGCCCGAGGCGTTCCGCTGGATCCAGAAGGCGTCGATGGATCGCCGCCTCACGATGAAGGACGTCTCGCAGGCGATCATCGAGCAGCTGGCCCCCAAGAAGTAGGCAGCCACCACCGCTTTGCATCCGGATGCCGCGACGACCCGTTCGTCGCGGCATCCGTCGTCTCCGTCGTCGTCCGATCGGTGTCGTCGGTCGCTTGTAGTCTTGGTGGGTGCCGGACGAAGACAAGCCCACCCTCCTCGTGATCGACGGCCATTCCCTGGCCTTCCGCGCGTTCTACGCGCTTCCCGTCGACAGCTTCTCGACGCGCGACGGGCAGCACACGAACGCCATCCACGGGTTCCTGTCGATGCTGCTCCTCCTGCTTCAGAACGAGAAGCCGACCCACCTCGCAGTGGCGTTCGACGTCTCGCGGTTCTCCTTCCGCAACCGCGAGTACTCCGAGTACAAGGGCACGCGCAGCGAGACCCCGCCCGAGTTCAAGGGGCAGGTGCCCCTGCTGCAAGACGCGCTGACGGCGATGGGCGTCCGAATCCTCGAGAAGGAGGACTACGAGGCCGACGACATCCTCGCGACCCTCGCGGCGCGGGGCCGTGCCGAGGGCTACCGGGTGCTGCTCGTGTCGGGCGACCGCGACACGATCCAGCTCGTGAACGACGATGTCACCCTGCTCTACCCGAACACGCAGGGGGTCTCGCAGCTGAAGCGCTACGACACCGCGGCGGTCGTGGAACGCTACGGAATCCGGCCCGAGCAGTACCCCGACGTCGCCGCCCTCGTGGGCGAGACGAGCGACAACCTCAGCGGCATCACGAAGGTCGGCGAGAAGACCGCCGTGAAGTGGCTGGGCCTGTACGGCGATCTCGACGGCATCCTCGCCCATGCCGACGAGATCAAGGGGGTGGTGGGCCAGAACCTCCGCGACGAGAAGGAGAACGCGATCCGCAATCGCCGCCTCAACCAGCTCGTGAGCGATGTC
>DASUVU010000208.1:0-3644 GCA_036378815.1 Agromyces sp.
GGCGCGCTGGCGTTGCCCGACTCCTGACCGCGGCGGAGGGCCCGGGACGACCCTGCTGGAGTGTGCCAGTATGCAGGGAATGACCGTCACGCCTCTGCCGGGGCGCCGTCCGAGCCCCGACGACCTGCTCGTGCTCCTCGCCGTCGCGCGAGCGGGCAGGTACACGGCGGCAGCTTCCGAGCTGGGGCTCAACCACACGACGATCGCCCGCCGCATCGGATCGCTCGAGGATGCCCTCGGCGGTCGGGTCCTCGCTCGAGGCGCCGCGGGGTGGGTGCTCACGCCGCTCGGTGAGCACGCGATCACGGCCGCGGAGGGCGTGGAGCGCGCGCTCGGATCGCTGGCGCCCGAGGCGCCGCGACTGTCGGGCGTCGTGCGACTGTCGGCGACCGATGGATTCAGCGGGTTCATCGCGTCGCCCGCGATCGTCGCCGTGCGGCGGGAGCATCCCGATGTGTCGCTCGAGATCGTGGCGGCCACGCGCCGCGCGGCCCAGCAGCGGGTCGGTGTCGACCTCGAGGTGGTCGTGGGTCGCCCGCACGTGAAGCGGGGCGAGACCACCCACCTCGCCGACTACGCGCTGGGTATCTATGCGAGTCGAGAGTTCCTCGATCGCAACGGCGTGCCCGACTCCCCTGCCGCGCTCGGCGGCGCGCCGCTCGTGTACTTCATCGAGTCGATGCTGCAGGTCGATGCCCTCGACGACGCGCGACGCGCGACGCCCGAGATGGTCGACGCCGTGTCGAGCACGAACGTGTACGTGCACGTTGACGCGACGCGCGCCGGTGCCGGGTTCGGGCTGTTGCCCGCGTTCCTGGCCGACCGCCACGACGACCTCGTGCGCCTGTTCGCCGACGAGATCGACACGCGCCTGCCGTACTGGCTCGTCTCGCGGCCCGAGGCCCTGCGCCAGCCCACCGTGCTCGCGTTCATCGAGGCGATGCGAGCACGGATCGCCTCCGTCGAAGAGGACCTGCTCGGCCGTCGGTCACATCGCTGACGTCAGGCGTGAGCGATGCCTCAGCGGGAGCCGCCGAGCTCCGCGTCGTCGGACAGGTCGGATGCCTCGTCGTCGAGCTCGTCGAGGTCGTCGTCTTCCTCGTCGAGGTCACGCGGCTTCACGTAGGGGTCGGCGTCGCCGGCATACGTCGCGTTCGAGGCGAGCATGCTCGTCTCGGCATCGCGCGTGCGCGCCTCGCGCAGGAGCGACTCGATGAGCTCCGCGTTCTCGGGGATCGCGTCGGGGATGAACTCGAGCGTGGGCGTCAGCCGCGCGGTGATGTTGCGGCCGACCTCGCTGCGGAGCATCCCGGTCGCCGCCGTGAGCGCGAGCGCCGAGTCGTGACGCTCCTCTTCGCTGCCGTAGACGGTGTAGAAGATGCTCGCGTGCTGCAGGTCGCCCGTGACGCGGACGTCGGTGATCGTCACGAACCCGAGTCGCGGGTCGCGAAGCCCCTTGTCGAGCCTGCGCGCGACGATCTCCTTGATGCGATCGGCCATCTTCCTGGCCCGTGCCGGATCCGCCATTGTCGTATCTCCCTCCCCCTCCAGATCGAGCAAGCGAGAAGCGTTGCTCGACGCGAGGGGCCTTCGGATCTTTCCTTCGGGTGAATCGGGGTGTAGGGGCCCCCGCTCTTCACCCGAAGGGAAGATCCGGAGGCCCCGCCACGAACTACACGCGAGGCTTCTCGCGCAACTCGATCGTCTCGATCTCGTCTCCGACCTGGATGTCGTTGTACTTGCCGAGGCCGATGCCCGCCTCGAAGTCCGTGCGGACCTCGGTGACGTCGTCCTTGAACCGGCGCAGCGACTCGATGGCGAGGCTGTCGCCGACGACGACGCCGTCTCGGATGACGCGAGCCTTGGCGTTGCGCGTGATCGTTCCCGACCGCACGATGACACCGGCGATGTTGCCGAACTTCGAGGAGCGGAACACCTCGCGGATCTCGGCGACACCCGACTGCACCTCTTCGAACTCGGGCTTGAGCATGCCCTTGAGCGAGTTCTCGATGTCGTCGATCGCGTTGTAGATGACGTTGTAGAAGCGCACGTCGACACCCTCGCGGGCGGCGCGCTCGCGCGCCTTCACGTCGGGGCGGACGTTGAACCCGATGACGATCGCGTTGTCGATCGTCGCCAGGTCGATGTCGCTCTCGGTGACGGCACCCACACCGCGGTGGAGGATGCGCAGCTGCACCGAGTCGTCGACCTCGATCTTCATGAGCGACTCCTCGAGCGCCTCCACGGCACCCGACACGTCGCCCTTGATGATGAGGTTGAGCGCCTCGACCTTGCCCTCTTCGAGGGCTCGCGTGAAGTCCTCGAGCGAGATGCGCTTGCGGGCCTTGGCCAGCTGCGCGTTGCGCTCGGCGGCCTCGCGCTTCTCGGCGATCTGGCGGGCGGTGCGGTCCTCCTCGGTGACGAGGAACGTGTCACCGGCTCGCGGCACGCTCGAGAGGCCCTGCACCTGCACCGGACGCGAGGGGGTGGCGGCGAGCACGGCATCGCCGTTCTCGTCGGCCATGGCCCGCACGCGCCCGTAGGCCGTGCCGGCGACGATCGCGTCGCCGACCTTGAGCGTGCCCGACTGGATGAGCACGGTGGCAACGGCTCCGCGACCCTTGTCGAGCTTCGCCTCGATGGCGACACCGCGAGCGTCCTTGTCGGGGTTGGCGCGCAAGTCGAGCCCGGCGTCGGCGGTCAGGAGCACTGCGTCGAGCAGTTCCTGGATACCGATGCCCTCACGGGCCGAGACGTCGACGAACATGACGTCGCCGCCGTACTCCTCGGCCACGAGGCCGAACTCGGTCAGCTGCTGCCGCACCTTGGCGGGGTTCGCCTCGGGCTTGTCGATCTTGTTCACCGCGACCACGATCGGCACGTCGGCCGACTGCGCGTGGTTCAGCGCCTCGATCGTCTGCGGCATGATGCCGTCATCGGCCGCGACCACGAGGATCGCGATGTCGGTGACCTGCGCACCACGGGCACGCATGGCGGTGAACGCCTCGTGACCCGGGGTGTCGATGAAGGTGATCGCGCGGTCGAGGCCCTCGTGCTCGGTGTGCACCTGGTACGCACCGATGTGCTGGGTGATGCCACCGGCCTCGCCCGACACCACGTTCGCGTTGCGGATCGCGTCGAGGAGGCGCGTCTTACCGTGGTCGACGTGGCCCATCACGGTCACGACCGGGGGACGCTGCTGGAGGTCTTCGTCGCTTTCATCCTCGAGCTCCTGGTCGAGGTCGATGTCGAAGCCCTCGAGGAGCTCCCTGTCTTCGTCTTCGGGCGAGACGACCTGGATCTTGTAGCCGAGCTCTGCACCGAGCACCTCGAAGGTGGCCTCGTCGAGCGACTCGGTCGCCGTCGCCATCTCACCGAGGTGGAACAGCACGGTGACGAGCGAACCCGGGTTCGCGTCGATCTTGTCGGCGAAGTCGGAGATGGAAGCACCGCGGCGGAGTCGGATGACGGTGTTGCCGTCGCCGCGGGGAACGCTCACGCCGCCGAGCGACGGCGCCTCCCGCATCTCGAATTCCTGCCGCTTCGTGCGCTTCGACTTGCGAGCCTTGCTCTTGCCGCCACCACGACCGAAGGCACCGGCGGTACCACCACCGGGGCCGCGGCCACGACCGCCACCGCCCGCG
>DASUVU010000209.1:0-3914 GCA_036378815.1 Agromyces sp.
CTTGCGAGGATGCGGACGGGGGTGCGGGGTTCGGGCATGTCTGTCTCCGTCGAGGGTGAGTGGGGGATCGGGTCAGAGGGTGGGTGGTGCGACGTAGCCGCCGGCGCTCGCTGCGTCGTCGGAGGGGAAGAGCAGCACGCTCCGGGCGTTCCACGAGCACACCACGGAGTCGCCCACGGCGAGGTCGGGCGCGTCGGGAGTCGGCCGGCGCACGATCACGCTCTGGTCGTCGCCGAGGCCGACGAGGTACTGCATTGTCTCGCCGAGGTGCGCGACTCCGATGACCGTGCCGCGTACGGAGTTGACGGGGTCGATCGAATCGGCGGGCGAGCGCCCGTCTGCGACATCCGCCGCGATCTCGACGAACTCGGGGCGCACGGCCGCCTGTCCCTGCTGGCCCTCGCTGAGCTCGCCTCGGATGCCGCGGACGAGCGCGTGCGGTGAGTCCACCGCCGCACCACCCTCGGTGACCGTGCCGCGGAAGAAGTTCTGCTGACCGACGAAGGCCGCGACGTACGCCGACGCGGGCCGCGCGTAGATCGTGTCGGCGTCGGCGAGCTGTTCGATGCGCCCGTCGCGCATGATCGCGATGCGATCGCTCATCGAGAGCGCCTCACCCTGGTCGTGGGTGACGAAGACGAATGTGATGCCGACGCGCGACTGGAGCAGCTTCAACTCGAGCTGCATCTCCTCGCGGAGTTGCCGGTCGAGGGCGCCCAGCGGCTCGTCGAGCAGGAGCACGGCCGGGCGGTTCACGAGTGCGCGGGCGAGGGCGACCCGCTGCTGCTGGCCGCCCGAGAGCTGGGTGGGCTTGCGGTCGGCGAACCGGCGCATCTGCACGAGGTCGAGCGCCTCCACGACCTGATCGCGCAGCTGCGCCTTCGGCGTGCGGCGCTGCTGCAGCCCGTAGGCCACGTTCTCGGCGACCGACATGTGGGGGAAGAGCGCGTACGCCTGGAACACCGTGTTCACGTCACGCCGGTAGGGCGGCATGTTCAGCACGGATCGTCCCGAGATGCGGATGTCGCCGGCGTCGGGCTGCTCGAAGCCGGCGATCATGCGCAGCGTCGTCGTCTTGCCGCACCCCGATGGCCCGAGCAGCGAGATGAACTCGCCGGGTTGGATCGTGAGCGAGACGCGGTCGACCGCGGTGGCCTGCCCGTAGCGCTTCGTCACTCCGTCGAGGACGACGGTGCCCGTCGCCTCCCGGTCGTTCGTCGCCGTGCCCGTCGTGGCCTCGGTTGTCGCTGATGTCACGTCAGGGGTCCTCCGGGTTCTCCACGCCATCGTGTCCCGAGACATTCAAGCATGTTCGTTCGCCGGGTCGAGAAACGGGTCCTGAGCGGGCGCGGTGCGCCGAAGCGCGGGGTGAGAGCGCGGTTGTTCCGGTGCGCAGAAGAAGCGCGAAAGTTCTCCCCCCGGTTGGTCGTTCGAGCACCGCGGTGCGGGCGCAGAGTGGAGGCCACACACCGGTCCCGACTCGTCGAAGGGCCGGGACGACGACCGACGCATCCCCTTCGACCGGCTGCAGGGGACCCAGACAAGGAGCACCACGATGAGCACGAACCGCCCCGGGGACCAGACCCAGACCGCTGCCGAACTCCAGCTCGAGTGGGACGCGAACCCTCGCTGGACCGACGTCCGTCGCGACTACACCGCCGAAGACGTCATTGCGCTCCGCGGGCCGGTCCGCGAGGAGCGCACGCTCGCTCGCCGCGGCGCCGAGAAGCTCTGGGAGGACATCCAACGCAACACCGGTACCGCGTTCGAGCCCATGGAGAACCCCGAGTGGTCGGCTGCCCTCGGCGCTCTCACCGGCAACCAGGCCGTGCAGCAGGTGCGCGCGGGCCTCAAGGCGATCTACCTGTCGGGCTGGCAGGTCGCCGCCGACGCCAACCTGAGCGGCCAGACCTACCCCGACCAGTCGCTGTACCCGGCGAACTCCGTGCCGGCGGTCGTGCGCCGCATCAACAACGCGCTGCTGCGCGCCGGCCAGGTCGAGCAGGGCAGTGACGACCGCGACTGGATGGCCCCCATCGTCGCCGACGCCGAGGCCGGCTTCGGCGGCCCGCTCAACGCGTACGAGCTCATGCACCAGATGATCGAGGCGGGGGCGGCCGGCGTGCACTGGGAGGACCAGCTCGCGAGCGAGAAGAAGTGCGGCCACATGGGCGGCAAGGTGCTCGTGCCGACGTCGCAGCACATCCGCACGATCAACGCGGCGCGGCTGGCGGCGGATGTCGCGGGCGTCCCGTCGATCATCATCGCCCGCACCGACGCGCTCGCCGCGACCCTGCTCACGAGCGACCACGACGAGCGCGACCGTCCGTTCGTCACGGGCGAGCGCACCGCCGAGGGCTTCTACAACGTGCAGAACGGCATCGAGCCGGTCATCGCGCGCGGCCTCGCCTACGCCGAGTACGCCGACCTGCTCTGGGTCGAGTCGGCCGAGCCCGACCTCGACCTCGCCCGCCGCTTCGCCGAGGCGGTGCACGCGAAGTTCCCGGGCAAGCGCCTGAGCTACAACTGCTCGCCGTCGTTCAACTGGAAGCGTCACCTCGACGACGACCAGATCGCGAAGTTCCAGCGCGAGCTCGCGTCGATGGGCTACGCGTTCCAGTTCATCACCCTCGCGGGCTTCCACGCCCTCAACCACTCCATGTTCACGCTCGCCAAGGACTACAGCGAGCGGCACATGAGCGCCTACGTCGAACTCCAGGAGGCGGAATTCGCCTCGGAGGCATCCGGATACACCGCCACGCGTCACCAGCGCGAGGTGGGCACCGGCTACTTCGACCAGATCGCCACGGCGCTGAACCCCAACAGCGCAACGCTCGCCCTCGTCGGATCGACCGAGGAAGACCAGTTCAGCCATTGACCCGTCTGCGGGCTCCTCAACCCGCAGAAGGCAAGGAGAGACGACCATGAACACCACGAACGGCATGACCCTCGAGCGAACGGATGCCGCGGCATCCGCCCCTCGCTTCGCACCCCGGCCCGCGACCGGGAGCTTCCGCACGGTCGAGCCCCGCATCGAGGTCACCGCGACGCTCGGACCGCGCTACGACGAGATCCTCACGCCCGAGGCCCTCGCGTTCCTCACCGAGCTCCACGACCGATTCGCGAGCACCCGGCACGAGCTGCTGGCCGCACGTCTGCAGACCCGCGTCGACGCGGCGAACGGCCGCGACCCGAAGTTCCTGCCCGAGACGGAGTGGATCCGCAACGACGCGTCGTGGCGAGTCGCCGGCACGGCCCCCGGCCTGGAGGACCGTCGGGTCGAGATCACCGGTCCGACCGACCGCAAGATGGCGATCAACGCGCTGAACTCGGGCGCGAAGGTCTGGCTCGCCGACCAGGAGGACGCGACCAGCCCGACGTGGACGAACGTGGTCGAAGGACAGCTGTCGCTGTACGACTTCCTGCGCGGGAACCTCGAGTACACGAGCCCCGAGGGCAAGGAGTACCGCGTCACGGCGACGGAGACCCCGACGATCGTGATGCGACCGCGCGGCTGGCACCTCACCGAGAAGCACCTGCGGTTCCACGACCGGGCCGGGCGCGACATGCACGCGTCGGGGTCGCTCGTCGACTTCGGCCTGTACTTCTTCCACAACGCGAGGGCGCTCATCGAGCAGGGCCGCGGACCGTACTTCTACCTGCCCAAGCTCGAGTCGCACCGTGAGGCCAGGCTCTGGAACGACATCTTCGTGTTCGCGCAGGACGCGCTCGGCATCGCGCAGGGCACCGTTCGTGCGACCGTGCTGATCGAGACGATCCAGGCGGCCTTCCAGATGGACGAGATCCTCTACGAGCTGCGCGACCACTGCGCGGGCCTGAACGCGGGTCGCTGGGACTACATCTTCTCGATCGTGAAGACGTTCCGCTGCCGGGGTCGCCGTTGGGTGATGCCC
>DASUVU010000210.1:0-3374 GCA_036378815.1 Agromyces sp.
ACCTCGCCGCCGAAGGCGACCGCGAGTCCGGCGTCGCGGCCGATCTCGCCGGTCGCGGTCACCTGCTCGAGCGATTCGGCCGTGACATCCGTCGTCGGACCGTCGAACTGCACCTGGATGTACGCGGTGCGACCGTCGGCCGACACCTGGTCGCCCGCGTATTCGTCGAACGGACCGAGCACGTTCGCGACGCCCTCGGCCTGCTCGAGCTCCTGCTCCATGGCCGTGATCGCGGCCCGGTACGACTCGGATTCGACGGATGAACCGTCGGGCGCTTCGACGACCGCCTTCGCCGAGGCGCCCGCCGTCTGCGGGAACACCGCGGCGAGCTGGTCGATCGCCGCCTGGGACTCGGTGCCCGGAATGGCGTAGGACTCCTGGAGCTGGCCACCGAGGCCGAGGCCGGCGCCGAGCAGGGCGCCGAGCGCGAGGACCCAGGCGCCGATCACGTACCAGGCACGTCGGAATGCGAACCGCCCGATGCGGTGGAGGAACAGTGCCATCTCGGTGCCTAACGGGTCGTGCGGCCGTCGGCCGGGAGGAGCAGTTCGGAGAGCACCGCGATCAGCGCAGTGCGGATCTCGTCGCCGTCGACGACGGTGCGGTGGTCCTCGTCGAGGAACGTGGCGTCGGCGACGAGCGTGTAAACGGCGCCCCCGAGGGCGATGCCGAAGCGCAGGTGCTCGCTGAGCGGGGCATCCGCTTCGCTCATGGACTCGGCCAGCGCGCGGATGGCGACGACGGCACGTTCGATGACCGGGATGCCGCGGAGCGATTGCGCCTGGTTCACGAACGTGTGCACGGCAAGCCGGTTCCCGAGGAGGAAGTCGACGAAGCGTTCGATGAAGACCGTGCGCGCCGCGTCGGAGCGACCGCCCGCGATGAACTCGGCGACCAGTGACTCCATCGCATCGATGGCCGGCCCGATGGCCGCCTCGAGCAACGCCTCCTTCGAGGCGTAGTGGTACAGCACACTCGACTTCGAGTAGCCGGCGTTGTCGGCGATCTGCTGCAGCGAGCTGGCGGCGAAGCCGACGGTCGAGAACTGTTCGAGGGCGACCTGGCGGAGTTCCTCGCTGGCGTGCACGCGCGCATGCGTCTGGGCATCGGTGGGCATGCCTACGACGGTATTCGACCGATCGGTCAGCTTCTGCACGATCGGTCAGATTCACGGATGACTCCCAGCACGACCCGCGCGGGAACCGCCACGTGCGATGCGCGAACCCGCCTGCGCAACCCCTCCGCGAGCGACCGCCGATCCGATAGCGTGGCGGCATGCGCAAGTACCTCTTCAGCGGAGCCGTGCTCAGTTCTCTCTTCGGAGCGGTAGGGGTCATCCGGGCCACCGCGGCCGGCCCGCGCGACTGGCGTCTCCTGCTCATGTGGATCGCGTGGGGGGCGAGCCTCGCGATCGCGATCGGCACCGTCGCCGACCAGTCGAAGCGAGCAGAACTCACCGAATAGGCGGTCCTCGACCGCCGTCGAGCGAGCACCGTCGATCGCCCGACGCAACCCGGCGCGCGCGGCGTGTCACGCCCGATCCACGGCGCAAGGCCTGAAACTGAATTGAGACCGACCGTACGTCCCGAACCGTACGGCCCGCACACCACTGAGAGGGGCACCCGATGTTCCGCCGCTGGCGCAGAGCACGGCTCGCCGCGCAGGCCTCTGCCCACGCCGCAGCACCGACGCCGCGCCCCACCGCGGCCGACCTGCGCGGAGAACACCTCTTCGAACTGCTCAACGCGAAGCTCTCGGAGTTCATCGGACCCAACGGCACATGGTCCCTCGTGCGTCGCACGCCCGACGACACCGACCAGATCTTCCACGCGATGCTGACCCACCAGATCGCGGCCGACCTCACCCGCAGCGTGCTCGACGAGCGCGAGGCCGTGGCCGTCGTCGTTCCCGCAGAGAACGAGCCGCTCGCCCTCAGTTGGCAGCCCGCTCCGCTCGTCGTCTGGGCCGATCCCGTCGTGGTGGCCGAGGCCCAGTCGGATGCCGCGGCCGTGCCGTCGATCGAGTCGCCGTCGGAGCTCGAGGCCCGGGCCGCCTGAGACTCGGGGCCGTCATTCGACGAGGGCGCCGCGTCGCCGCGGCATCCGTCGTCCAAATTCGACGCGTGATTCTTGTACGGCCACCTCGAGCGGCCGCTCCCCCGCTTTCGTAGCGTGAGTTCCGGCAGCCGGTCGGCTGCGACCGCCACGACCAGGGGGAACGATGACCGTCGCCCAGACTCCCGCCACGCGCACCACGGCGCGCAGCTCCGCTCGCGACCTCGCGCAGATCGCCGTCTTCGCCGCGCTCATCGCGGCGCTCACGCTGCCGGGCGCCGTCCCGATCGGCATCGGCGTGCCGATCACCCTGCAGACGCTCGGCGTCATGCTCGCCGGGGCGATCCTCGGCGCGCGCAAGGGCGCGCTCGCGGTCACCGCGTACGTGGCGCTCGGCCTCGCGGGCCTGCCGATCCTCTCGGGCGGAACCGGCGGCCTCGGAGTGCTCGTCGGCCCGACCGGCGGCTACCTGCTCGGGTTCATCCTCGGCGCCTACGTGATCGGGTGGCTCGCGGAGCGGCTCACCCCGCGGCTGAAGTTCTGGACGCTGCTCATCGCGACCTCGGTCGGCGGCATCCTCGCGGTGTACCTCGTGGGCATCCCGTGGCTCGCCGCCGTGACGGGCATGCCGATCGGCGCGGCGATCGCGGCGGGCAGCCTGCCGTTCCTCATCGGCGACGCGATCAAGGCGATCGTCGCCGCGGTCGTCGCCGCGGGCGTGCATCGTGCCTGGCCGGGACTCATCGCCGAGCGGTCGTGGCCGTGGCGCCGCGATCGTGCGGTCGCGCCGGCCGAAGGGGCCGCTGCCGCACCGACCGAGGCGACGCCGAGCGACTCCTGATGAGCGAGATCGTCTTCGAGCACGTCACGCACCGCTACGACGGCGGTGACGTGCTCAGCGACGTCTCGCTGCGCCTGACCGAGCGCCGCATCGGCGTGATCGGGGCCAACGGCTCGGGCAAGTCGACCCTGGCACGCCTCGTGAACGGGCTGGTCACCCCGACCTCGGGCCGCGTGCTCGTCGACGGGCTCGATGTCGCTCATCACGGGCGCGAGGTGCGCCGACGCGTCGGCTTCGTGTTCACGAATCCCGACAACCAGATCGTGATGCCCACCGTCCGCGAGGACGTCGCGTTCTCACTCCGTCGCCTCAGGCTCGACCCAGCGGATGCCGCGGCGCGCGTCGAGCGTACGCTCGAGCGGTTCGGGCTCACCGAGCTCGGGGACCGGCCCGCGCATCGACTCTCGGGCGGGCAGAAGCAGCTGCTCGCACTTGCGGCAGTGCTCGTCGCGGAACCCGCGGTGATCGTCGCCGACGAG
>DASUVU010000211.1:0-19608 GCA_036378815.1 Agromyces sp.
CCGGTCGACTGCGCGCCGCGGCTCTGGCCCGCGCCCTGCTTGGGAGCGTGCGCCTTCAGCTCGGCGGGACGTCCGGAACGGTCCTTGCGCGGCGTCGCGGGGGCGACGTCCGAGCTGCCCTGGCCGCGACCGCGGCCGCGGCTGCGACGACCCTCGCCGGCGGGACGCTGGGCGCCGCCGGCGGCGAGCTCGTCGCGGCGGACACGCTTGCGCTGGGCGTTCGCGCCCTGCGAGCGGCCGCCGCCGCCACCGTTCCCCGAGCCCGCAGCGGGGCGCGGCGCCGGCTTCACGTACGGCGCGACGTCGCCGACGAGCGCCGTCACCGACGCCGACTCCGCGGTGACCCGCTCGGGCGTCACGGTGATGGCGGCCTTGCGCAGCAGGGTCTTGAGGTCCTGCTTCTGGCCGGGGAGGCAGATCGTCACGACGTCGCCCTCGCTGCCGGCACGCGCGGTGCGGCCCGAGCGGTGCAGGTACGCCTTGTGCTCCATGGGCGGGTCGACGTGGATCACGAGCTCGACGTTGTCGACGTGCACGCCGCGCGCCGCGACATCCGTGGCGACCAGGACCTTGACGGAACCGTCGCCGAACGCGGCGAGGTTGCGGTCGCGCTGCGGCTGCGACAGGTTGCCGTGCAGGTCGACCGAGGGGATGCCCTGCTCGGTGAGCTTGCGTGCGAGCTTCTTGGCGTGGTGCTTGGTGCGCATGAAGAGGATGCGGCGTCCCGTGCCCGAGGCGAGGGTGCGCACGAGCTCGTTCTTCTGGTCGACGTCGGCGATCTCGAACACGTGGTGCGTCATCTGTGCGACGGGCGAGTTGGCCTCGTCGACCGAGTGGCGCACCTCGTTCTGCAGGTAGCGCTTGACGAGCTTGTCCACGCCGTTGTCGAGCGTCGCGGAGAACAGCATGCGCTGTCCGCCCTGGGGGGTCTTGTCCATGATGCGGGTGACGACCGGCAGGAAGCCGAGGTCGGCCATGTGGTCGGCCTCGTCGAGCACGGTGATCTCGATCGCGTCGAGGTGGAGGTAGCCCTGCTTCATAAGGTCCTCGAGGCGGCCGGGCGTGGCCACGACGATGTCGACGCCGGCGCGAAGGGCCGCGACCTGGCGCGTCTGGTTGATGCCGCCGAAGATCGTGGTGACCGAAAGGCCGTACGCCTTCGCGAACGGCTCGAAGGTCTGCATGATCTGCGTGGCGAGCTCGCGCGTCGGCGCGAGCACGAGGCCGAGCGGACGCCCGGGGCGGCGCTTGCCGCCGGCGAGGGACGTGCCGAGACGCGCGACCATGGGCAGCGCGAACGCGATGGTCTTGCCGGAGCCGGTCTTGCCGCGACCGAGCACGTCGCGTCCTGCGAGCGTGTCGGGCAGCGTGTCGACCTGGATCGGGAACGCGGTGGTCTTGCCGTCGGCCGCGAGGGCGGCGACGAGGGGGGCGGGCACGCCGAGCGTGCTGAAGGTGATGTCGGTCACTGGTGCCTTTCAGGCATGGTCCATCTCTGGTCGAGGGTGCCGGCGCGGCCGGCGTTTCGGACCCGACGATGGGAGATTGGCGAAGGCGCCGGTCGGCGCATCCGTTCGCCGTATGAGAGTCATCGGGCGCCCTCTGACGAGGCCCTGCCCGGAAGCGTTTCTACGACGCAGGCGGCGCGTTCATCGCGGCCGCCGTGGTCAAGTGTAGCCGATGCCCCTGGATCGCGCGTCCAGCCCACGGGTCCACACAGCGCGCGGCCCCCGCGCAGAGTCGACTGCGCGGGGGCCGCTGTGCTGCTCAGGTCAGCTGTTGCCTCCCTTGTTGTCGAGGCGGATCGACTTCGACTCAGCCGAGACGAGCGAGACCGGCACGTATCCGTCGAGCGACGCGGTCACCCGCACCGTCGCCGTCCCGAGACGGTAGTCCGCGGTCAGCGGGAAGCTGGCCTCGGTCGCACCCTCGATCGCCACACCGTCGACCATCCACTGGTACGCGAGTGCAGCGCCCTCGGGAGCCGTCACCTCCACGCCCAGCGAGTCGCCCACGCGCGCCGTGCCCGTGATCACCGGAGCGCCCAGCGCCACCGGCTCGTCAGGACCGAACGACAGCCACGTGCCCTCGAGCTCCGTGTAGCCCTGGCTGGGCTCGCTGTAGTCGCAGACACCCGACGCGAAGATCGTGTTCAGCTGAGCCCATTGGGCGTCCGTCAGCGTCGGGTAGTCCCCGCGCACCGGCGCCGTCAGCTGGCACTTCATCACGTCGATCGAGAGCGGCGATCCGGCCACGATCCGAGGATCGGCGTGGAACGGGAATGCAGCGTTGCACGCATTGTCCGCCGCCGACGCAGACCAGTCCAGCGGAGCGGCGATGAACGTCGTCGCGTTGGTCCAGCATCCGTCCTCGATGTCGGCAGGCCGCGCTTGGATCGTCGCCTCGCGGTTCTGCTTGCCCGCGTCGCCCATCGCCTCGAGGTTGGTCAGCCACTCGTCGAGCTTCTGGAGCGCGAGATTGTTCATCGTGTTCCCGGCGGTGGCTGCGCCTCGCCAGTGGACGTGCGTCCCCGCCTCGCCATACGCGTTCATCATCCGTTCGCGCAGCACCGCCGAACGGTAACTGTCGTGGAAGTCTCCCTGGAGATCGGTGTAGTTGCGGTACTCGATCATCGGGATGTACGCGAGGCCGCCGGTCGTCAGGTTGAAACGACCCGTGGCGAAGCCGCGTTCGATCGCCTCGACACTCGCGATCGAGCGGTTCGTCGAGCGAACGCCGTCGATGTCCATGCCCCCGACGTTCGCGTTGAGCGCCAGGAACTTGTCGACCGATATCGCCCCGGACTGCAATCCGCGAAGCCCGTACTGCACGCCGACATTGTCGGGGATGACCCGGAGACCGCGACCCTCCTCATCGACTCCGTATACGTTCGTCATCGTGTCCGCGATCGTGCAGCGGATGCCGTCGGGGTTGCTCGCCGACCAACGATCGGCGACCGGAACCGCGGCGGGGCATCCCCGGGTGGGGTCGTCGACGCCGTCGAAGAAGTTGTAGCCGTTGCAGGTGCCCGTCGTTGCGTGCCCCGTGACGGCGAGCCGCTCCGCCGTCGTCCAGCCCGCGCCAGCCGCCGAGTTCCAGAAGTTGACGAGACCACGGCAGTCGTGGCCGGTCACCGTCGTGGTGCGCTCGTCGATGTAGCCGCCCGACGCCAGCGAGCCGTCGATGATGCCGGGGTAGTTGTTCGCCAGGAGCAGCTGCTGCATCATGCCCGCCGAGCCACCCGACCCCATCGTGAAGCGCGGCACGCCGTACGACTCGATGAAGTGTTCCTTCACCATGTAGGCCGTCTCGGCACTGATGACGTCGTCGCAGCTCGTCGCATAGACGTTCAGCGAACCGGATGCCACGGCGTAGCCGGCCGACAGGTAGGCGTGATTCTCGACGCCGCCGGTGCCATTGCCCTGGGCGAGACCGACACCGCACGCTCCGCCGAAGGTGTAGATCAACTTGTCGTTCCACGCCGCCGTGTCATTCCAGGGAGTGGGCTCGGGTTCGCCGGGCTGGTGGAGGATCGCGATCTGGTACAGCGAGCGGTTGATCGTGCCGCGCTCGAGACGGAACACGTAGGGAACCTCGACGCCGTCGACGACGGTCGTCGCCAGGTTGGCTGGGACCGAGCCGTCGGTGGGGTAGTTCGCGAAGGTGTTGCTCGTCGTGCGGTAGCGGTACTGCACCACGACGTTCTCGGTCATGCAGTTCTCGTCAAGGGTTCCGAGCCCCGTCGCCTGGCAGTACAGCTTGTGCTGCGGGCCGGAGAACACCGGGCCGCTGCGCGGGTGGTTCACGATGTCGAGCCCGGTCTGCTCGTTGCCGCTGACCGCCTGGACGACCAGACGGCTCTCACCCAGTGGCAGGTTCTCGACCAGTGCGACGAGGCCGTCACCCTGTGGCTGGAAGACGTCGGTGACGTCGACTCCTGCCGCGAGGATCCGGTCGTGGTTCTTCAACCCGGTGACCTCGACCAGCGCGTCGCCTCCGCTGATCATGTCGGCTCTGCCGGACAGCACCTCGATCTGCGCGTCGCTTGCCGCTGACGCGGCCGGCGGCGCAAGCAACCCGACGGCCATCACGGCCGCCGCGGTCGTACACAACGCCATTCGGCGTGCGAACTTCCTGATCATCTGACTCTCCCTCGACTCCATTGTCGCGAGCGACCACATCGTCACTCAGGCTCAGAGTAGAAGTGTTCGTGACGTGCGTCAATGAAAGATCGAGTATCAATAACAGGTCAGCGCGGCATCCGCTCGCCGACCGGGATCTCCGCACGGAGGGTGTTGCCCGACTGCGCGAGCGGACACGACCATGACGGGTCGTACGCGCACGAGGGGTTGTACGCGAAGTTGAAGTCGACGATGAGGCTGTCGCCGTCCGAGCCTGGACCGAGATCGGCGCCCTTCACCGTGTCGATGAGGTAGCGTCCCCCGCCGTACGTGCCGCCCGGCGTGTCGGCGAGTCCATCCTTCACGGGCACGAACAGCCCGCCGCCGTACACGGCGAGCCGCCACACGTCGAGCGTGCCCAGGTACGGGATGCGCACCGTGCCGACGAGGGAGAACGGGATCGATCCGTCGTTCGCGCTGTCCATGACGATGCGGTGCGGCTCCTCGGCGCGATGCACCTCGAGCTCGAATCGCCAGTCGGGGTCGTAGCGGGCGACGGTGAGTCCCGTGAAACGAGCCCTGTCGTCGGGCAGCAGCGGAGACTGCGGATGCCCCGCGAAGAGCTCGTCGCGGGCCGATCGCCACAATTCGTGGCCGGCCGCGGGGTCGTGCACGCTGAGATGCCGCACGCCCGCGTAGAGGCCGAACACCCGCCGACGCCAGTCCGCGAGCTGCAGCGCCCCGATCGAGTCGCTCATGATCCGGACCGCCCGGCGCCCGCGGCCTGGGCCGCCTCCGCCGCCTCCGCGTCGGCCGTGCCGGGCGGGTCGTACGACCACCCGGGCGCGAGCTGGCGCAGCCGCATCCCGCGCCACTGCCAGAACGCCCACGTGGGGTACCAGGCGACCAGGTCGAGCGCGCCCGCGTGGGCGAGGAGCTGGTCGCGGTACAGCGTGCGGCCGTCGGGCAACGCGGACACGGCCATGCGGTGATCCCAGCGGTCGAACACGGCCAGCGGGCCGGTGAGGGCGCCGCCGGCGTCGCGGAGCATCCGGACGCCCCTCGGGAGGCCGCCGGGATAGCTCACGTCGACCAGCTCGTCGCCGGCGGCGAAGCGGCGGAAGGCGAGCGCTCGCACGCGATGCCGTCCCTCGGGCCAGACGGTGGGGAGGCCGTCGTCCTCGAGGGAGGTGAAGTCGAGCCACGGCGCGACGACCTCGCGCAGCACCGCGGGGCTTCGCAGCGCCCGCCACGCGGCATCCGGCGTGCAATCGAGCTCGAATTTCAGGAGCACCCGCATGTGCCGAGAGTAGGGCCGGGGGATGCCGCGGCCAAGCGTGCGCGCACGATTCCCGGCGTGCGCACACCCAGTCGGGGCGCATCCTCACGATCTAGACTCCCCACATGCCCGAGGGACTGTGGTGGTTGCCCTCGCTGGTCGTGTTCGGCGCGGCCGGCGTGGGGGTCGCCGCGGCCATCGTCGGCGCACGCCGCCTCGGCGCTCGTCGGGAGCGCACCGCGCTCGACGCGGGACGCTCGCTCGAGGTACGCGCGAAGGGCCTCATCGTGCAGGCCGACAACGCGGTGCGCGACGCCGACCGCGAGGTCGAGTTCGCCGAGGTGCAGTTCGGCCCGGCCGTCGCGCGTGACGTGCGCCACGCCCTCGAGTCGGCGAAGCAGCGCCTGCGCGAGGCGTTCCTGCTCCAGCAGCGGCTCGACGACGCCGAACATCACAGCGCAGAGCAGCGGCGCACCTGGAGCACGCGGATCGTGCACCTGTGCGAGGCGGCGCTCGGCGCGATCGGCGAGGCCGATGCTGCGCTGGCCGCACGCCGGCGCCTCGAACGCGGCGCGAGCGACGGGCTGCCCGCGCTCCGGGAGGATGCCGCGCGCCTCGCGCGCCGCCGGGAGGATGCTGCCGTCGCGCTCGAACGGCTCGCGACCCGGTTCTCGCCCGCAGCCCTCGGCCGCGCGGATGCAGCGGCGCGACGCGTCGATGCCGCGCTCGCCGCAGCCGCGTCGGCGCTCGACGATGCGGAGGCACGGATGTCCCGCTCGGAGCCCACCGCAGAGCGGCTCTCGACGGCGGCCGACCTGCTGGAGCGCGCCGACCGGGACCTCGCCGAGATCGAGGGGGTCGAGCTCGAGCTCGCGACGGCGCAGTCGGATGCCGCGGTCGCGGCCGCTGAGCTCGATGCCGAGCTCGTCGCAGCCCGCCACGAGCGCGACCGCCTCGAGGACGCAACCGCGCAGGCCGCGCTCGGCACGGCGATCGGCGACGCGTCCGCCGTCATGACCTCCCGTTCGGATGCTGCGGCGGATCCGTTCGCGGACCGTGACCGCCTTCGGGCGGCGAGCGATCGGCTCGAGGTGGCACGCGCGGCGGCGCGGAACGCGCAGGGGCGGCTCGATGGCGCCCGTGGTGCGCTCGGCGGGGCGATCGCGATCGCCGAGAGCCAGCTGCGCGTCGCGCGCGCCGCGATCGAGCGCGGCGCGGGCCGCGTCGGCGCAGATGCGCGCACCCGACTTGCGGAGGGCGAGCGCCAGCTGATCATGGCGCGACAGGAGCCGGACCCGGTCGCCGCTCTGGACGCGGCGCGCCGCGCGGCGTCGCGGGCGAGCGACGCGGAGGCGCTCGCGGCGTACGACACGATGGGCGGTGGCCGGTAGCGACCCTGCGGGGTCAGCCGCGACATCCGACGTCATCTTCGATACCGTTCCGGCACGCTACGCGGCGGCGAACGCAGGAGATCGGGCCCGTGCCTCGCCCGTGAGGCAGCCTGCATCCTCATCTCCTGCAGTAGCCTGTCGCGGTGAGCGAAGCGACGACCCCGACGACGACCCCAACGACGACCCCAACGGCGACCCCCACGGCGTCATCCTCGGGGCAGGCGAGGTACCAGGTGCGGTTCGACTGGGGCGTGAGCGGTGCGCACCGCATCCTGCCGGGCGCACACGTCGCCGTGCTCGTCGATGCGCTCCTGTTCACGACCCACGTCGTCGTCGCCGCCGAGAACGGCGACGACTCGCCGGCGTCGGGGGTCGCCGCCGCGGCACTCGACGTCGAGGTCGCCGAGCGCGGACTCGTCGTGCTGGCCGGGTCACTGCGCAATCGGGCGGCGGTCGCCGACCGTGTCCTCGCCCTGCAAGAGGAACGCGGTGAGCGCGTGGTCGTCGCGGTGATCGCCGCGGGTGAGCCGGCAGACGGTGGCCGCGGCATCCGATTCGCCATCGAGGACCAGCTCACGGCCGGCGCGGTCGTCGACGCGCTGGTCGCGCTCGGGCTCGATCACACCTCGCCCGAGGCGGCGGTCGCCTCCGCGGCCTACGAGGGCCTCCAGCACGCCGCCGTGCACCTGATCGGCGCGTCGGGCAGCGGAGCGGAGCTCGTCGCCGCGGGCCGCAAGCCCGAGGTGCGCCTCGCGACGGAACGCGACGTGACGCGCGTGGTGCCCGAACTGCGCGACGGAGTGTTCCGAGCGTAGCCGCAACGGGTCGCAACCCTCGCCCCGACTCAGGCCGCGCGCTCAGCCCTGCGGGCCCGGTGCGCGCGCACCTTCGCGCGGTTGCCGCAGCGCTGCATCGAGCACCACCGGCGAGTGGCCGCTCGTGAGGTGTCGAGGTACAGGAACGTGCAGTCGGAGCCGCTGCACTCGCGGATCCGCCCGGCGTTCGCGGGGTCGAACAGGTCGACCGCGTCGCGGGCGATCGACGACAGCGCCTGCCCGACCGTCTGCACCGAGCGCCCGGCCTGCAACGACCCGCCCGCGAGCGATGGCGGAACGTCGGGCATTGCGGCATAGAGGTTCACGAGGTCGATGTCGGGCGTTCGCACATCCTCGCCGCGGGCGGCGGCCCGCGCCATCCGGGCGATCGCATCGCGCAGCTTGATCGCATCGAACAGGTCGAGCGTCCGGGCGGCGCCGACGGCCACCGGGAACCGCGCTCGCAGCCAGGCGGTGAGGTCGTCGGGCGCGTGCAGCCGCTCCGGCGCCGGCATCTCGCCGAGGGCGCCGGCGTAGGCGAAATCGAGTGCGAACGACCCGGAGTCGAACCACCACCGCGTGCCCTCCGCGCTGGTCATCCACTGCCCCACCGGCAGTGTCACGGTGGAGACGGGCATGCAACCAACCTACCGACTCACGGATGCCGCGCCCGCGCGTGTCGCGCGGTTCACTGCGCTATCCGGCATCCGCCGCGCTGCGTGAGCAGACGTCGGAGCCTGTCAGCCCGCGGCCGCGCTCGCCGCGCGCCGCCGCATCGCCGGCGAGATCTCGCGGAAGCGCCACGTGATGAGGTTCGCCCGATCGAAGCCGCGACGGCACAGGCCGCAGCTCAGGGGTCGGACCGGTTCGCGATAGCGGAAGTGCTCGTGCCCGGCAGGACAGCGCCCGACCCAGGGTGCGAGCTCGTGCACGACCTCGCCGTCGTGCGTGCGGCGCCCCACGTAGCCGAGCTCGGTGGCGATGGCCGCCCACTTCGGACCGTGACCGGCCCGGGGCCCCGCCACCGCGTGCGCGACCTCGTGCAGCAGGATCTGGTGGATCTCGTCGTCGTCGTATCGCACGGCGAGGTAGCGCGACACCGAGATGCGCTTGGCGGTGTAGTTGCAGAGACCGGCGCGCTTCTTCGCGTTGTCGAAGCCGAACGACCACACGGACGGGTCGAGATGCAGCACGATGAGCGCCTCGGCCCACCGTCGCACCCGGTCCAGATCCGCCATAGGGATGACATTAGCGCCGCCCGCCGACCTGCGGCGAGACGACATCCGCGACGGTCAGCCGCCCGTGAGCGGCACGCGGTACAGGCGATCGTCACCCGGTGACGGCGAGCCGCGCCCGTCGGTGTTGCTCGAGATGATCCAGAGCTCGCCGTCGGGACCGGGCACGGCGTCGCGCAGCCGGCCGAGTTCGTCGACGAACCACGCGGATGCCGCGAGCGGGGCCCCCGACGTCGCGGGAGCGATCGTCCACAGCCGCTGGCCGCGCAGCGCGGCGAGGAACAGCGTGTCGCCGACGATCGCGAGGCCGCTCGGGCTGGCCTCGGCCGTCGACCACTGCAGCACCGGGTCGATGAAGCGCGCGTCGCCGCCCTGGCCCTCGACGATCGGCCAGCCGTAGTTCCCCCCACGTTCGATGCGGTTCAGCTCGTCCCACGTGTTCTGCCCGAACTCCGATGCCCACATCGCGCCGGTCGCATCCCAGGCGATGCCCTGCGGGTTCCGATGGCCGAACGACCACGTGTAGTTGCCGAAGGGGTTGCCGGGCGCCGGTTGCCCCTCGGGCGTCATCCGCAGGATCTTGCCCGAGACCGAGGCCGGGTCCTGGGCCGCATTGCGATCGCCCGCGTCGCCGGAAGTCGCGTACAGGAATCCGTCGGGGCCGAAGGCGAGTCGTCCGCCGTTGTGGTTGCCGGCTTTGGGAATCCCGGTGAGCACGTCCTCGGGGGCGCCGAGGGCGAGCGCACCGGGAGCGCCCGTCAGCGGCATCCGTACGATCCGGTTGTCGGATGCCGCGGTGAAGTACGCGTAGACGTACGCCGTGCGGTCGCCCGTGGCGGGCAGGTGCGCAAGGCCGAGCAGTCCCCCCTCGCCCGAGGGCACGACCCCCTCTACCGTGCCGGCAGTGCGCAGCGAGCCGTCGCCCAGCACCTCGATGATGCGGGCCGAGTCCCGTTCGCTCACCAGCACGCCGCCGTCGGGGAGCCGCAGGATCGACCAGGGCACCTCGAGGCCCTCGGCGATCACCTCGATGCCGCCCGCGGGTTGCAGGACGGGTGGTGGCGACGCAGGGGGAGCCGCGGTGGGCGACGGGGTCTCGGGCGGCGGTGTCGACGGCACGCCGCTGGGGTTCGGCGCCGGCGCGGTGCAGGCCGCGACCGCCAGCGCTGCGGCGGTGACGACGACGACGAACGCGGCGTGACGCCCCGTCGACGGGCGCATGGGCACCTTCGACGGGCTCAGGGAGCGGATGCCCCGCTCGCTGCGCGTGGTCTGCCCCATGCCACCCTCCCCGTCCCAGTGTGCTCGCTGCCCGGGCAGAATGGGAGCGTGGCGCAACCGATCGACCTGAACAGCGACCTCGGCGAATCGTTCGGAGCATGGCGAGTCGGCGACGACGAGGCGATGTTCGCGCTCGTCTCGAGTGCCAACGTCGCGTGCGGCTACCACGCCGGCGACCCCCGCACCATGGCCGAGAGCGTCGGGCTCGCCCTCCGGAACACGGTCGCCCTCGGCGCCCATCCGGGGTATCGCGACCGCGTCGGATTCGGACGCCGGGCGCTCGACACCAGCCCCGCCGAGATCGCCGCCGAGCTCCTCGCCCAGGTCGGCGCCCTCGACGCCATCGCGCGGGCCAGCGGCATCCGGGTGCGCTATGTGAAGGCGCACGGTGCCCTCTACCACCGGCTCGCCACTGACGAAGCCGCTGCCCATGCCTTCGCCGAGGCGCTCGCGCTGTTCGACCCGACCCTGCCGATCCTGGGTCCGCCGATGAGTGCGATCGAGCGGGCAGCGGATGCCGCGGGCCTCCGCTTCGCGCGCGAGGCCTTCGTCGACCGCGGCTACGTCGCCGACGGGTCGCTCGGGCCCCGCGGCGAGCCCGGCGCCGTCGTGGATGACCCGGCGGCCGCCGCCGACCGCGCGATCCAGCTGGCGGAGACCGGCGGGATCACCGCCGACGACGGGAGCCGCGTCGAACTCGCCCCCGATTCGCTCTGCCTGCACGGCGACACCCCTGGCGCCGTGGCGATGGCGCGAGCCGTACGTGCCGCGCTCACGGGAGCCGGCGTCGAGATCAGGTCGTTCGCATGAGCCGGCGCCTGCTGCCCAGCGGGGAGGCCGCGCTGCTCGTCGAGTGCGACAACCTCGAGGAGGTGCTCGCCCTGCACGACGCCCTCGAGGTCGCCCTTCGAGAGGCTCGGGGACCCGCGGGCGTCATCGAGCTGGTTCCGGCCGCTCGATCGATCCTCGTCGTGATCGATCCCGCCGTCATCCCGCTCGAGTCGGTCGCGACGTGGGTCCGCCGCATTCCGGCCGAGGCGGGTTCCCGCTCGGCGGGAGTGCGATCCGAGCCCGTGGCCATCCCGGTGGCCTATGACGGCGAAGACCTCGCCGCCACGGCCGCGCTGCTCGCGATCTCGCCCGAGGCACTCGTGGCCCGCCACACCGATGCCGAGTGGCGGGTCGCATTCGTCGGCTTCGCTCCCGGCTTCGGCTACCTCGTGAGCGACGACTGGCCGTACGAGGTGCCCCGACTCGAAGCGCCGCGCACCCGGGTACCCGCCGGAGCCGTGGCGCTCGCCGGCGTGTTCGGGGGCGTCTACCCGCGGCCGAGCCCCGGTGGCTGGCGGCTCATCGGCCGCACCGACTCGTCGCTCTGGAACCCCGAGTCCGACCAGCCCGCGCTGCTCGCCCCCGGGCGGCGGATCCGCTTCGAGGCGGTCGGGTCGTCATGAGCCGCCTGCGGATCGAGCAGCCGGGCGCGCTCGCGCTCGTGCAGGATCTCGGTCGCCCGGGCATGGCACATCTCGGCGTCCCGGCATCCGGAGCGCTCGACCGCGGTGCGCTCACGCTCGCGAACCGGCTCGTCGGCAACCCCGCCGGCGCCGCGGCGCTCGAGCTGCTCGTGGGCGGCTTCCGCGCTCGGTTCGAGGGCGAGGGGTGGTTCGCGGTCACGGGCGCGTGGGGGAGCATCCGCCTCGACGGGCGCACGATCGCGCCGTACACCGCGGCCCGCGCCCGCGACGGCGCCGTGCTCGACATCGGCCCCGCCGAGCGCGGGATCCGCTACCTGCTCGCCGTGCGCGGTGGGCTCGACGTCGCCGCGGTGCTCGGATCCCGCTCTCGCGACACGCTCGCCGGCCTCGGGCCGGAGCCGGTCGCACCGGGGCAGGTGCTCGAGGTCGCACCGGAGCCCGCGGCATCCGTGCCGATCGTCGACCAGAACCCGGCGTTCCCGCCGCCCAGGGACGCGGTGACCCTCGAACTGCACCCGGGGCCGCGGGCCGACTGGTTCACGGATGCCGCGCACACCGCGCTCTTCGAGTCCGTGTGGCGCCTCTCGGAGCAGGCCGATCGCATCGGCGCACGGCTCGTCGGGCCGCCGCTGGACCGGCAGCGCACGGGCGAGCTCGAGAGCGAGGGGACGGTGCCGGGGTCGATCCAGGTCGCGAGCGGCGGGCAGCCCACGATCCTGCTCGCCGACCGCCCCGTGACCGGCGGGTATCCCGTCATCGCGATCGTGGCGTCGTCGTCGCTCGATGCGGTCGCGCAGCTTCGGCCGGGGCAGGGCGTGCGCTTCCGGCACGCGTGAGTCACGACCGGCTCAGTGTCGTTCGCCGACGCGGACCAGTCCCGACTCGTACGCGAACACCGCGATCTGCACCCGGTCTCGCACGCCGAGCTTCGTCAGGAGACGAGACACGTACGACTTCACGGTCGCCTCGCTGAGGTGCATCCTCGCGGCGATGTCGGCGTTCGGCAGGCCTCGCGCGACGAACCGGGCGACATCCGTCTCCCGTTCGGTGAGCTCCGCGATCATCCGGCTGAGCGACTCCCGCACCGGCTGCCCGTGCGCGTACTGGTCCATCATGCGCTGGATCACGGCGGGCGCGAGCATGGCGTCGCCCGCGGCGACGACGCGAACCGCGTTCACGAGGCCCGCGGGTGAGATGTCCTTCAGCAGGTAGCCGGATGCCCCCGCCCGGATCGCGCCGTACACGTGCTCGTCGAGGTCGAAGGTCGTCAGCGCGACCACGCGCGGAGGCGGGTCGAGGGTCGCGAGGATGCGTCGTGTGGCCTCGATGCCGTCGAGCCGCGGCATCCGTATGTCCATGAGCACCACGTCGGGCCGTGTCGCCGTCGCCTGCTCGACGGCGTCGACCCCGTCGGCCGCCTCGCCGACGACGTCGACGCCCGACCGTTCGAGGATGAGCCGGAATCCGGCACGCACGAGATCCTGGTCGTCGACGACGAGCACGCGGATGGGAGCGTCCTGGTCGAGGGCGGCTCGGACACCGCCGGCGACGCTCACGCCGCCACCCGTGGGATCACGGCACGCACCAGGAATCCGTCGGGATGGGAACCCGCATCGAGTCGGCCGCCATAGATGGCGGCACGCTCGCGCATCCCGATGAGTCCGTGGCCTGCCGCGCCTTCGACCGCGCGATTCCGGCCCGGCGCCGACCCGTCATCGTGGACCTCGATGGTCAGCGACTCGGGGGAGCAGAGCACGGCCACCCGAGCGCAGCCGGCATCCGAGTGCTTGCGCACATTCGTGAGCGCCTCCTGCACGATGCGGTAGACGGTCAGGCCGAGTCCGGGCGGCACCTCGTCGGGCTCACCCGACACCTCGAGCTCGACGTCGAGCCCGGCCGACTGCGCGGCGGCGACGAGCTCGCCGATCGCAGCCATTCCCGGCTGTGGGGCGAGGCCGTCACGGGCATCCGTCTCGCGGAGCAGGGAGACCACCCGTCGGACCTCGTCGAGCGAGCTGGTGCCGGCGGCCCGGATCGCCGCGAGCGCGCCGCGGACGTACTCGGGGTCGTCGTCGACCACCTGCTCGGCGGCCCCGGCCTGCACGACCATGACGCTCACCGAGTGCGCGAGGATGTCGTGGAGCTCCCGGGCGATGCGAGCCCGTTCCTCCGCGACGGCCGCCTGCGCGTGCTCGCGCGCCTCCGTCTCGGCGGTGCTCGCACGGATCGCCGCCGACACCGCGCGCGCCTCGGACGAGCGCAGGCCCCATCCGATGGCGAACGCCAGGGTGCACACCGTCCAGTGGAAGACGATCTCATCGACGCCCTGCAGTCCCGCGATGAAGAGGTCGGCGAAGAGGAGGGTCACGGCAGCCGCTCCCGCGCCGATCCAGGGCACCCGGCCGCGCCCGTGCCGCGCGAGCGCGTAGAGCGCGAGCATGAACGGCACGACCTGGCCCCAGAAGAGCGCCTGCATCTGGCCCAGGGTGATCACCCCGATGGCGAGCCAGACCAGGAAGACGCCCGGGAGAAGCCACGTGCGGAGGCGACGCTGGGACAGCAGGCACGCCGCGATCACGATGCCGACGGTGCTGACGATCGGTGACCCGTTGCCGATCGCCGAGTCGACGAACCCGAACGCCTCGGCCGTGCCGGCGACCACGAGGAAGAGGGCGATGGCGGCGTCCTGCGCGCCGTGCCAGACCCGCCGCTGCTCCATGGCCCCCACGGTATCCGGATGCCGCTCGAGGTGCGTCATCCCGCGGTCGACACCGCGATCGACCGCGGTCGATGCGACCGCTCCAGACGGCTCCCGCGTCGCGCCCGCGGGCCGATCCGTCGGAGCGGGCGGCTCCCTAGCGTTTGGACCGACGTCGCTGCCGTTCGGCCGACGTCCACGACATGAAGGAGTCCCGATGTTCCGCCTCGCCTCGTTCCACCGTCTCGTCACCGCCGGGTGCCTCGCCCTCTGGGTGGTCTTCTCGGTGACCTTCATGCTCACCCTGCAGCCCCTCGAGGGCCCGGGGGACACGGCTCTGGCCGTCATCTCGGCGTACGCGTTCCTCGGCGCCCAGGCCGCCCTCGTCATCGGCACCATCGGCGTGGCGCACCTGCTCCGTGACCGCACGCCGGTGCTGGCGCCGATCGCCGCCGGGCTCACGGCGCTCGGTGGGTTCGGGCACGCCGCATTCGCAGGCATCTCCCTGGTGCAAGCCGCGGGCGGTGAGGGAGCAGCGGCCGCGGTCCAGACCGTGATCGCCGGTCCGGCCGGCGCGCTCGCCATGGTCAGCGTGGCCGGAATGATCCTCGGCGTCGTCGTGCTCGCGATCGCGCTGTTCCGAGCGAAGCTCGGCGCAGGCTGGATCGGGGTCGTCCTCCTCGGCTGGATCGTCGTGGAGTTCGCCCTCAGCAGTTTGGGACTCTGGGCGATGCTCGCGTCGGCCTTCCTCCTCTTCGTCGGTTACGGTGCGCTCGCCGGCATGGTGTTCCGGAGCGACCTGCGCGACTGGATGACGGCCCGCGAGGGGGAGCTGTCCGACAGGCCCGCCGACGAGAGTCAGCTCGCGGGCGCGTGAGCGACCGGGGCGCCCGGGCACCGGAATGGAGTCGCGTTGTCCGGGCACTCCGGAAGCAACTCTTCACAAACCGCACTGACTCTGGAAGTATCTTCCGTACGCCAGCGACGACGACACACGGAGGACCGACGATGCCCCTCGACCACATGCCCACCGACCACCCCGCACGCATCGGCCTCGATCGGCGCGGCTTCCTCACGCTCGCAGTGGCCGGCGCCGCGGCATCCGCCTTCACCGTCACGGTCGGCGCCCTCTCGCCGTCGCCCGCCTTCGGCGCCGAATCGGGAGCGGCTGCCGGCACCTTCGGCCCGCGCAAGCGGGAGCTGCGCGCCATGTGGATCTCGTCGGTCGTGAACATCGACTGGCCGAGCCGCACCGGGCTGAGCGCTGCCGACCAGCAGGCGGAGTTCCTGCACTGGCTCGACGTGGCCGAGCGGTTCAACCTCAACGCGGTGTTCGTGCAGGTGCGTCCGACCGCGGATGCGTTCTGGCCCAGCCCGCTCGAGCCGTGGTCGCAGTACCTGACGGGCGTGCAGGGGCAGGACCCGGGCTACGACCCGCTCGGATTCATCGTCGAGGAGGCGCACCGCCGCAACCTCGAGCTCCACGCCTGGTACAACCCGTACCGCGTGTCGATGCAGGCCGACCCCGCGAAGCTCGTGCCCGAGCACCCGGCGCGCGTGCACCCCGAGTGGATCTGGGCGTACGGCGGCAAGCTCTACTTCGACCCGGGCCTGCCCGAGACGCAGGAGCACATCCAGCAGGCGATCCTGCACTCGGTCGAGCACTACGACCTCGACGGCGTGCACTTCGACGACTACTTCTATCCCTATCCGGTCGCCGGCCAGGTGATTCCGGATGACGCGACCTACGCCGCGCACGGTGCGGGCTTCGACGACATCGCCGCCTGGCGCCGTCACAACGTCGACACGTTCGTGCACTCGATCTCGGAGCGCATCAAGGCGCTGAAGCCGTGGGTGAAGTTCGGCATCAGCCCGTTCGGCATCTGGCGCAACCGCGCGACCGATCCGCTCGGATCGGAGACGGGCGGCTCGCAGTCGTACGACCTGCAGTTCGCGGACACCCGCAAGTGGGTGCTCGAGGGCTGGCTCGACTACATCAACCCGCAGATCTACTGGCAGTTCGGCCTCGCGGTGGCCGACTACCTGAAGCTCGTGCCGTGGTGGGCCGACGTCGCCGCGACATCCGGCACCCACCTCTACATCGGCGAGGCGCTCTACAAGGTGACGTCGGGCGTGTTCACCGATCCGGCGGAGCTCTCGAACCACCTCACCTTCGACCGTGAGATCGACGCCGCCGGCACCCCGGTGCACGGCAACGTCTACTTCTCCGCCAACCACGTGCCGGCCGATCCCAAGGGGTCGATGTCGCGCGTGCTGGCCGACCACTACTCGCGACCCGCGATCGTGCCGGCGATGGAGTGGCTGCCGGCGACCGCGGTGCGGGCTCCGGTGCTCGCCGAGGCGGAGCCCGTCGATGGAGGTGTGGCACTGCAGTGGGCGGATGCCGCGCCGCCGAACGTGCGGGCGACGTCGTTCGCCGTCTACCGGGCCGACGGTCACGTGTCCGACGTCGACGTCGAGGACGCGGCGAACCTGGTCGCGACCGTGCGCGCGGAGCCCGGCGTCGTGCAGCGCTTCCTCGACGCGAGTGCGGCTGCGGGCTCGCAGTACACGTACGCGGTGACCGCCCTCGACCGGGTCTGGAACGAGTCGGCTCCGAGCCGCGTGCGCACCGCGGGCTGAGCCCGGTGGCGGCTCGGGCCCGGATCGCGGGGCGGGCCCGAGCCGTCAGGGCTTCGCGAGGAACACCGAGCGGGACGGCGGCGGCGACGGCATCGCCGTGGCATCCGTCACCACCGGCGCGCCGGCGATGAAGCGGCGGAGCTCGTCGCCGTCGACCAGCTTCGCCGGCGCGGGGTCGCTCGCGAGGCGGCGGGGGAGGCCCGCGAACGGCAGCTCGTCGTGCGAGGCGTACATCACGACGTTGCCGAAGCGCCGGCCTTTCAGCATCGTCGGGTCGGCCGCGATGGCGACATGCGGGTACACGTGCGCCAGCGTGGCGGCCTGCGACCTGGCGAAGGCGAGCCCGGCGCCGTCGGCGACGTTGACCGCGACGATGCCGCCGGGTGCGAGTCGTGGCGAGGCGAGCGCGTAGAACTCCGTGCTCGTCACGTGCGCCGGGGTGCGCGCACCCGAGAAGATGTCGACGACCACGATGTCGACGACGCCGTCGAGGCCCGACGGCAGCTTGGCGAGCACGTCGCGGGCGTCGCCGTGCCGGACGCGGATCTGGGCGGTCCTCGGCAACGGCAGGTGCTCGCGCACGAGGTCGACGAGGTCGGACTCCAGCTCGACCACCTGCTGTCGCGACCCGGGCCGGGTGGCGGCGACGTACCTCGGAAGCGTCAGCGCGCCGCCCCCGAGGTGCACCGCCGTGATCGGCTCGTGCTCGGATCGCACGAGGTCGATGGCGTGGCCGATGCGGCGCACGTACTCGAACCCGAGCCAGTCGGGCCTGTCGAGCTCGACGTGCGACTGCGGCGTGCCGTCGACGAAGAGCGTCCAGGATCCGGGAACGCTCCGCGACTCCTCGAGACGGGCGAGGTGGCCGCTCACGGCGAGGCGGCGTTCGAGGTCTGGCACGGATGCCACGCTACCCCCGGGCGAGAGCCGGACCCCCGGTCGTGGAGGAGCGCCCGGGGGCAGCCGGACCCCGTGCGTCTCGCGACGCACGGTCAGCACGCCTCCCAGAGCACCGCGTCGAGTCGATGACCCGTGAGCACCGCCACGGGGAACGGACCGGCCGCCTCGAGACGGGCGGCCATGCCGTGGGGCACGCCGTCGGGAGCGCCCAGGAGGATCACGTTTCCCTCCTCCACGCCCGAGAGCACGGACGGATCGCCGGCGACGAGGAGCTCCGCGTCGGGGTCGGCTCGCGCGAGTGCGCGGGTCTGCGCGCGCAGCCGGGTGAGGCCGGGCGCGTCGGCCACGTTCACGGCGACGACCCCGCCGGGAGCGACGAGCGAGAGGCATCCGCTCATGAATGACGGCTGGTCGACGAACGCCGGGGCGTCCAGGCGTGCGTAGAGGTCGACGACGACCGTATCGAACGGCACCTCCCCGGCGAGCGTTCCGAGCGCCGAGCGCGCATCGACGACGAGCATCTCGATGTCCGCCCCCTCGGGCGCCGGCAGCCGGTCGAACACCGTCTCCACGAGCTCGGCGTCGTGCTCGACCACCACCTGCGATGAGCCGGGACGGGTGGCCGCGACGTAGCGCGGCAGGGTCAGCGCGCCGCCGCCGAGATGCAGCACCCTGATCGGCTCGCCGGTGCTGCGCACCGTGTCGAGCACGTGCCCGATGCGGCGAACGTACTCGAAGAACAGGTGGGTCGGATCGTGGAGGTCGACGTGCGACTGCGCGGTTCCGTCGACGAGCAGGGTGAGGCCGGAGCTGGAGAACACGTCGGGTTCGAACTCGATCCGGGGCGGAGCCATGCCTGAATCGTGCCACGCGGCGCTGGAGGATCACCGCGAGCGAGGCGCCGAAACGAACGCCGCGGGGCCCCTGCCGAACCCGAATCGGCGGGGACCCCGCGGGTTATACCCGAGTTTGGCGTACAAATCAAGAATCGACTGGACATGACGCGCAGAAACACATATAGTTATTCTTTGCGCTCCCAGACCCACCATGCCTTCATATTGCGGTCGGCTCTTGCGCGCCGGGGTTCATGACCTCGAGCGTTCGCATACGTCTGAGGGGTACCACTCTCCGCTACCGACAGTGAACCGGCCCGACGGGGCCGATGGAGGTTATTCACTTGGCTGCTGCGCGTAATGCGACCACGCCCACCCCCAAGAACGGACGCGGTGCAAGCCGCCTCTCGTTCGCAAAGGTCACCGACACCCTCACCGTACCCGACCTGCTCGCCCTCCAGACCGAGAGCTTCGACTGGCTCGTCGGCAACGACGCGTGGAAGGCACGCGTCGAGGCAGCGGTCGAGGCCGGTCGTCAGGACCTGCCCGAGGCCACCGGCCTCGAGGAGATCTTCGAGGAGATCTCCCCCATCGAGGACCTCGGCGAGACCATGCAGCTCTCGTTCACGAACCCCGAGCTCGAGCCGCCGAAGTACACGATCGACGAGTGCAAGGAGAAGGGCAAGACCTACTCCGCCCCGCTCTACGTGAACGCCGAGTTCATGAACCACCTCACGGGCGAGATCAAGACCCAGACGGTGTTCATGGGCGACTTCCCGCTCATGACCCCCAAGGGCACCTTCGTCATCAACGGCACCGAGCGCGTCGTCGTGTCGCAGCTCGTCCGTTCGCCCGGCGTCTACTTCGAGCGCACCCCCGACAAGACGTCCGACAAGGACATCTACTCGGCGCGCGTCATCCCGAGCCGCGGTGCCTG
>DASUVU010000212.1:0-3239 GCA_036378815.1 Agromyces sp.
GGCGATCAGGTCGGCGCCGACGGTCGGCTGTTCCGCGCGAACGCGCTCCGCGTCGCGGAGGCATCCCTCACCGGCGAGAGCGCGGCCGTCGAGAAGCACCCCACGACGATCGAGAGCCCCGAGTCGATCCCGCTCGGCGACCGGGTCGACATGGTCTACAAGGGCACGGCCGTGAACCGCGGCACGGGCCGGGCCATCGTCACGTCGACCGGCATGTCCACCGAGATGGGTGCGATCGCGACCATGCTCGACGAGACGGTCGAGGAGCCGACTCCGCTGCAGAACGAGGTCAACCACCTCGGCAAGCTGCTCGGCCGCATCGTCGTCGTGATCGCGATCGTCGTGATGATCACGATCGCGCTGATCGAGGGCATCAGCACACCGACGGACTTCGTCCAGGTCCTGCTGCTCGGCGTCTCGCTCGCCGTGGCCGCCGTGCCCGAGGGGCTCCCGGCCGTGCTCTCCGTCGTGCTCGCGCTTGGGGTGCAGCGCATGGCGAAGCGCAACGCCGTGGTGAAGAACCTCTCGAGCGTCGAGACGTTGGGGTCGGCATCCGTCATCTGCACCGACAAGACCGGCACGCTCACGACGAACCAGATGACCATCGAGCAGGTCGTCACGGCATCGGGCACCGTCGACCTCAGCGGGGTGGGCTACGCGCCCGTCGGCATCGCCACGAGCGGGGGCGACGAGGTCACGGAGGGCGACCTGCACCGTGAGGCGCAGTTCGTGCTGGGCGCCGGCTCGCTCGCCAACGACGCGCAGCTCGCCGAGCACGACGGCGAGTGGCTGATCCAGGGCGACCCGACCGAGGCCGCGTTCCTCGTCGCGGCCCGCAAGCTCGAGGGCACTGCAGAGCGCACCTCGCACTACGGCCGCGTCGGCGAGGTGCCATTCAGCTCCGAACGCAAGATGATGTCGACCGCCCACCGGCACGAGAACGGTGCCGTTCTCCTCTTCAGCAAGGGAGCGCCCGACGTGCTCCTCGAGCACTGCTCCCACGTGCAGGTCGGCGACGCCATGGTGCCGCTCGACGCCGAGCGCCGGGCGCGTGCGCTCGCCGACGTCGAAGCGCTGTCGGATGCCGCGTTCCGCACGCTCGGGGTCGCATACCGTCCGGCGCCCGAGCTCCAGAACCTTTCGGGCGGCGAGGATCGCCCGGCGATCGACGAGTCCTCCGAGCACGACCTGGTGTACGCCGGCGTGGTCGGGATCATCGATCCGCCCCGCCCCGAGGCGCGACCCGCGATCGCCGAGGCGCACGCCGCCGGCATCCGCGTCATCATGATCACCGGCGATCATCCCGCAACCGCCGCGCGCATCGCTCGGGATCTCGGCATCGTCCCCGATGACGGCATCGCCCTGCCCGTCGCCCGACTCGACGGGATGGACGAGGACGAGCTTCGCGAGACCGTGCGGTCGGTGTCGGTCTTCGCGCGCGTCGCGCCCGAGCACAAGCTGCGCATCGTGGACGCGCTGCAGGCCGACGGGCACATCGTGGCGATGACCGGCGACGGCGTGAACGACGCCCCGGCGTTGAAGTCGGCCGACATCGGCGTGGCGATGGGCATCACCGGCACCGAGGTCACGAAGGAGGCGGCGAAGATGGTGCTCGCCGACGACGACTTCGCCACGATCGTGCACGCGGTGCGGGAGGGGCGGGTGATCTTCGACAACATCCGCAAGTTCCTGCGGTACCTCCTCTACTCGAACATGGGTGAAGTGCTCACCGTGTTCTTCGGCATCGTGTTCGCCGGCGTGCTCGGGCTCAGCGCGGCATCCGAGGGCGGTCTCGTGCTGCCGCTGCTCGCGACGCAGATCCTCTGGATCAACCTCGTCACCGACTCCGGGCCGGCGCTCGCGATGGGGGTCGATCCAGAGATCGACGACGTCATGGCACGACCGCCGCGCGGGCTCCACGATCGCGCGATCGACGGGGGAATGTGGATCGGGATCGCCGTCACCGGCTTCGTGATCTCGGTCATCACGCTGCTGACCATGGACATCTTCCTGCCGGGCGGGCTCATCCCCGGCGGTACCGACACGCTCGCCGTGGCCCGCACCGCGGGCTTCACGACGCTCGTGTTCGCGGGGCTGTTCACCGCGTTCAACGCTCGTTCGGCGGCGTCGAGCGCGTTCCGCGGGCTGTTCGCCAACGGATGGCTGTGGGGCGCCGTGGTGCTCGCGGTCGTGCTGCAGGTCGCCGTCGTGTCGCTGCCGCCGCTGCAGGTGGCGTTCGGCACTGCGACCCTCGACGGCGTGCACTGGCTCGCCTGCGCGGGGATGGCGTCGATCGTGCTCTGGGTCGAGGAGCTGCGGAAGATCGGCATCCGGACGCTGGAGCGGCGACGCGCGCAACCGGATGCAACCTGACCGACGAGTGCGCCGTTTCGAGTTGCCCGATTCAGGCGGAATTCGGGCAACTCGGTGGAGCGAGGTGGTACGCGCTGCGAGAACACGCGCGACCGCGGCATCCGATCGTGGTGGGATTTCGGGATGGACATGCTCATCCTCGGCGGAACCCAGTGGCTCGGACGCAGGCTCGCGCAGGAGGCGATCGCGCGCGGCCATCGGGTCACGTCGCTCGCGCGCGGTGAGGCCGGTGCCGTCGCCGACGGCGCCGTGTTCGTGCGCGGCGACCGCTCGTTGCCGGGGGCGTACGACGAGGTCGCGCTGCACGAGTGGGATGCGGTGATCGACGTCACCCGGCAGCCCGGATTCGCCCGAGGGGCAGCGGCCGAGCTCGGGCCGCACGCCGCGCACTGGACCTTCATCTCGTCGGGCAACGTCTACGCGGCGCACGATCGGCCGGGCGCCGACGAATCCGCCGCGCTGATGCCGCCGCTCGAAGCCGACGAGTCCACGCCCGAGACGTACGGCGAGGCGAAGTCGGCGATCGAGCTCGCGTATCGCGAGGCGATCGGCGATCGACTGCTCGTCATCCGCCCGGGCCTCATCGCAGGGCCCGGCGACGCGTCGGGGCGCAGCGGATACTGGGTCGTCCGTGCCGCCCGCGACGACGACCCGATGCTGGTGCCCGACATCCCGGATGCCGCGGTGCAGGCGATCCACATCGACGACCTCGTGCGGTTCACGCTCGATTCGATCGAGCGGCGGCTCACCGGTGCGTTCAACGCGGTCGGCGATCGCGGGACGTTCGGCGACTGGCTCGAGCTCTCGCGCGAGGTCGGCGGACATCGGGGAGAGGTGGTGCCGGCCCCGCCGGCGTGGCTCGAGTC
>DASUVU010000213.1:0-3484 GCA_036378815.1 Agromyces sp.
GTCGATTAGTCGATTAGTCGCTTGTCGATTAGTCGATTAGTCGCTTGTCGCTTGGTCGCTTTGGTCGATTAGTCGCTTGTCGCTTGTCGCTAGGTCGCTAGGTCGACTAATCGCTTGACGCTCGGTCGCTTGGTCGCAAAGTCGACTAGTCGGTTGGTCCGTTTGGTCGCTTGTCGCTTGGTCACTTTGGTCGCTTGTCGCTTGTCGCTTGGTCGCTAGGTCGCTAGGTCGACTAATCGCTTGATCGCTCTTGTCCCTTTTGGTCGAGAAATCGATTCGTCGATTAGTCGACCGATTCCAGAGAGGGACACTCCTTCCCCATCGGCATCACCGCCCCGATCAGCATCACTGCACATCCGTATCCGCGCCTACAGCTCGGGGACGCACCACCTTGAGCGACCGAGCCACACATCGACCACTCCTCCACAGGTGGGGCTCCGATGTGACCCACCCCGGGTCCAGAGAGCGCCCAAGTCACCGCATCGCCCCCCGGATACGTTCGACAGCATGCACGGCAAAGCCACGAGAACGGTTCGCATCGACATCGACATCGACCGGCTCATCGCCGACACGGCTCGGCTCCAGCAGCGCACCAAGAAGGCCGTCATCGCGTCGGCGATCGGCGCCTACGTCGAGGCGAACCGAGCCGATCTCGTGAAGTCCGCCGATCGCACGTCGTACCGCATCGAGACGGCAACGGATCCGCATCTCATCGATCCGGCCACCGGCCTGACGGCCGCGCAACGGGAAGACCTCTTCCGGTGGTTCGGGTGAACGAGCCTTACGAGGGTGAACGAGCCATGACGAACCGGGGCGCCGCAGAGCAAACCGCCGATGCCGCGACGTAGGCTTGAGGCATCCGGCGTGCATCGGTCCACCGACACCCGTCCACTCCCCTACGAAGGTTCCGTGACGACAGCCATCTCGACCGTGCGCCCGTGGCGTCTCTGGTTGGTGTACGGCGTCGGCGTGGCGGCCTACATCCTGTCGGTCACGAACCGCACCTCACTCTCGGCGGTCGGGGTCGATGCGGCGGTGCGATTCGATGCGGATGCCGCGACGCTGTCGATGTTCGCGGTGATCCAGCTGGCCGTGTACGGCGCCATGCAGATCCCGATCGGTGTGCTCCTCGACCGCTTCGGCGCACGGCCCATCATCACCGTCGGCATGCTCCTCATGGCCATCGGGCAGCTCGTCATGGCGTTCGCGCCCGATGTCGGAACTGCGATCCTCGCGCGCATGCTGCTCGGCGCCGGCGACGCCGCCATATTCCCGAGCGTGCTCCGCGTCGTGGCGGTCTGGTTCCCCGAACGACAGGCGCCGCTCCTCGTCCAACTCACCGGGATCATCGGCCAGGCGGGCCAGCTCCTGGCGATCCTCCCGATGGCGGCCCTGCTCCACGCCACCACGTGGACCGTGGCGTTCGGCAGCCTCGCAGGGCTCGGTGCGCTCTTCACCGTGCTCACGTTCGCGGTGATCCGCAACCGCCCACCCGACCGCGACGCAGACGTCTCGGTCGACACGGTCACCGGCGCGATGCACGTCGTCACGTCCGCGGCCGACCTGCGTGAGGGATTCCGCGAGTCGTGGGGGCATCCGGCGACACGACTGGCGTTCTGGTCGCACTTCGCGACCCCGTTCTCGGGCACCGCCTTCATCCTGCTCTGGGGTTTCCCGTTCCTCACCATCGGGCAGGGCCTCTCACCGGCTGTCGCCTCGCTCATCTTCAGCGTGTACGTCGTCTTCGGCATGCTCATCGGCCCCGTGATCGGTGCGCTCTCGAGCCGGCATCCGATGCGGCGCTCGAAGATGCTGGTGCTGCCGATCATCGCCATCCAGGCCGTCGTGTGGCTCATCGTCATCGCGTGGCCCGAACCCGCGCCACTGTGGCTCCTATTCGTGCTCGCGTTCGCGCTCGCCACCGGCGGGCCGGCATCGATGATCGGCTTCGATCACGCTCGCACGTTCAACCCGAAGCACCGGCTCAGCACGGCATCCGGGATCGTCAACGTCGGCGGATTCCTCGCGGCCCTGCTCGCGATCCTCTTCATCGGCCTCGCCATGAACTGGCAGGGCGCCGGGTCGCCCGAGACGTACAGCCTCGACGCCTTCCGCGTCGCGTTCCTCACGCAGCTGCCACTCTGGGCGGTCGGCGCGCTCTTCATCATCATCGAGCGCAAGCGCACACGCGTGCTCATGGGTCTCGACGAGCCCCGCTCGCGTCGCCGGGACCGCAACCGGCGCTGAGGACTGAGCCGCCGCCGTCCGTCACCCGAAAAGGGCGAGACTGGCTGCATGAGTCCGAACGCGCAGCACATCATCATCGGAGCCGGACCCGTCGGGTCGTCGCTCGCCACCCAGCTGGCCGACGACGGCCACGCCGTGGGAGTGGTGACCCGATCGGGTCGGGGGCCCAGGCATCCCTCGATCGAGCACCTCGCCCTCGACGCTGCCGATCCCGCCGCGCTCACGCAGGCCACCGACGGCGCGGCCGTGATCTACAACTGCGCGAATCCCGGCACGTACACGCAGTGGGAGCGCGCCTGGCCGCCGCTGGCCGCCTCGATCCTGGCCGCCGCCGAGGCGTCGGGCGCCGTGCTCGTGACGCTCGGCAACCTGTACGGATACGGCCGGGTCGTCGGCCCGATGACGGCGGACCTTCCGCTCGACCCGTCCGACCACAAGGGCGAGCTCAGGGCACGCATGTGGCGCGACGCGCTCGAGGCGCATCGCGCCGGTCGGGTGCGCGCGACCGAGGTGCGCGCCTCCGACTACATCGGCCCGACCGCCCCCGTCTCGAACGGCCTGCTCCCGAGGTACGCGGCGGCCACCCTGACCGGGCGAACCGCTTCCGTCTTCGGAGATCCCGACCAACCGCACTCCTGGACCGCCGTCGACGACATCGCGCGCACCCTCGCCGCCGCCGGTACCGACGAGCGCGCCTGGGGACGGCCGTGGCTCGTGCCGTCGAATCCGCCGGCGAGCGTGCGCGAGGTGCTCCGAGAACTCGGCCGCCGCGCCGGCGCGGGTGAACCCCGTCTTCGCCGAGTCCCGCGATGGGTGCTCAGGGCTGGCGGACTGGTGGTCCCGTTGTTGCGCGAGGTCAACGGCGTGATCTACCAGTTCGAGCGGCCGTTCGTCATCGACGCGAGCGAGACGACGGCGACATTCGGAATCGAGCCCACTCCGTGGGAACCGCTCCTCGATGCCACGGCCGACGCCTGGTCGCGACGCGAGGCGCGCGCGACGCCGGCCCGGAGCTGACGAACGCGGTTCGGCTCACCCGAGGAGTGCCCGCAGGTCCTCCGCGCTGAGCGACCCGTCGGCGAGGCCCTCGTCGTCGAGCAACGACGCGACCAGCTCGCCCTTGCGCGCCTTCAGCTCCATCACCTTCTCCTCGATGGTGTCCGCCGCGACGAGCCGGTAGACCATCACCTGCCGGCGCTGACCGATGCGGTGCGCGCGGTCGACGGCCTGCGCCTCG
>DASUVU010000214.1:0-3833 GCA_036378815.1 Agromyces sp.
GGCCGGTCTCGTCGGCCCGATGATCATCTACCTCCTGCCGCTGCTCATCGCGAACCAGGGTGGGCGGCTCGTCTACGACACCCGTGGCGGCGTGGTCGCCTCGATCGCCACGGTGGGCGTGATCGTCGGCACCGACATCCCGATGTTCCTCGGCGCGATGATCATGGGTCCGCTGGCCGCATGGCTCATGAAGAAGGTCGACCAGATCTGGGAGGGCAAGATCAAGGCCGGCTTCGAGATGCTGGTCAACAACTTCTCTGCCGGCATCCTCGGATTCGCGCTCGCCATCGCTGGCTTCTTCGCGTTCGGCCCGGTGGTCCAGTGGCTGAGCAACGCCCTCGAGGCCGCGGTCGACTGGTTGGTGGCCCTCTCGCTGCTGCCGCTGCTCTCGATTCTCGTCGAGCCCGGGAAGGTGCTGTTCCTCAACAACGCCATCAACCACGGCGTGTTCACGCCGATCGGCACCCAGCAGGCGTCGGAGACCGGCAAGTCGATCCTGTTCCTCGTGGAGGCGAACCCCGGTCCTGGCCTGGGCATCCTGCTCGCGTTCACCTTCTTCGGTGTGGGGCTCGCGCGAGCGAGCGCTCCCGGCGCCATCATCATCCAGTTCTTCGGCGGGATCCACGAGATCTACTTCCCGTACGTGCTGATGAAGCCGATCCTCATCGTCGCGGCGATCGCCGGCGGCATGACGGGCGTCGCGACGAACGTGGTCTTCAACAGCGGGCTCCGAGCGCCCGCTGCACCGGGCAGCATCATCGCCGTGATCGCGCAGACGGCCTCCGACAGCTACGTCGGAGTCATCCTGTCGGTGATCCTCTCGGCCGCGGTGTCGTTCCTCATCGCCGCCGTCATCCTCCGGGCCAGTCGCAAGCGCGACCTCGCGAGGGGAGACTCCGGCGACCTGTCGGCCGCGATCAAGCAGACCGAGGCCAACAAGGGCAAGGAGAGCGGCGTGCTGCAGAACCTCCAGGCCGAGGGTGCTGCCGCGGGCGGGGAGCTGCTCGTGGAGGGTGAGGAGGCCGCGTTCGAGCGCAAGCCGATCCACAACATCGTGTTCGCGTGCGACGCGGGGATGGGGTCGAGCGCCATGGGCGCGACGGTGCTCCGCAACAAGATCAAGAAGGCCGGCATCGACTCGGTCGACGTCACGAACAAGGCCATCGCGAACCTCACCGACGACGTCGACCTCGTCATCACGCACCAGGACCTCACCGATCGGGCGAAGCGCCAGTCGCCGAACGCGGTGCACGTCTCGGTGGAGAACTTCATGAACTCGCCGAAGTACGACGAGATCGTGAACCTGTTGCAGAGCGAAGGAGTGCGTTGACATGACCGAGCCGATCCTCCCGCTGGAGAACGTGCGGCTCGCGCCGCGAGCCGCCACCCGAGACGAGGCGATCCGCGAGGCGGGTGCGATCCTCGTCGGGGTCGGCGCCGTCGACCCGGGCTACATCGATTCCATGCTCGAGCGGGAGGGTTCGGTGTCGACGTACATGGGCAACTTCCTCGCGATACCGCACGGCACGAACGAGGCGAAGGACCAGATCCGGCGCTCGGCGCTCTCGGTCGTTCGGTACGACGAGCCGGTCGACTGGGGCGGCGAGCCGGCCCGCTTCGTCGTCGGCATCGCCGGCATCGAGAACGAGCACCTCGAGATCCTGTCGAAGATCGCGGTCATCTTCTCCGACGAGGACGCCGTGCAACGGCTCATCGACGCGAGGACCGCGGAGGAGCTCCACGCCCTCCTCTCCGAGGTCAACGACACGTGAAGGCCGTCCACTTCGGCGCGGGCAACATCGGCCGCGGCTTCGTGGGGCTGCTGCTCCACGAGGCCGGGTACGAGGTGGTGTTCGCCGACGTCAACGCCGAGCTCATCGATGCGCTCGCGGCATCCGCCCGGTACACCGTCCACGAGGTCGGGGAGGGCGCCCGCGACCGGGTGGTCGACGGCTACCGAGCCATCAACAGCAGCACGGATGCCGCGGCCCTGCTCGATGAGCTGAAGACGGCCGACATCGCCACCACGGCGGTCGGGCCGTCCATCCTCCGGTTCATCGCGCCGCACCTGGTCATGGCGCTCCGGGAACGGCCGGCGGATGCCCCACCGCTCGCCATCATGGCGTGCGAGAACGCGATCAACGCCACCGACCGACTCCGAGACGAGATCGCGTCGTTGTCGAGCCCCGAGGAGTGGCCGACGCTCGCCTCCCGCGCGGTGTTCGCGAACACCGCCGTGGACCGGATCGTGCCCGGGCAGGCCGCCGACGCGGGGCTCGACGTCACCGTCGAGACGTTCTTCGAGTGGGCGATCGAGGAGGCGCCGTTCGGGTCACGGGTCCCGCGCATCCCCGGTGCGCACTTCGTGGCCGACCTCGCCCCGTACATCGAGCGGAAGCTGTTCACGGTGAACACCGGACACGCCGCGACGGCGTACTTCGGGTTCATCGCCGGGCACGAGCGGATCGCCGACGCCCTCGCCGACCCGACCGTCGCCGCGGCCGTCGAACGCGTGCTCGGCGAGACCTCCGCGCTCATCGTCGCCAAGCACGACTTCGCCGAGCCCGAACAGGCGCAGTACCGCGCGACGATCCTCGAGCGCTTCCGCAATCCCGAGCTTCCCGACACCGTCGAGCGCGTCGGGCGCCAGCCGCTGCGCAAGCTCGGACGACACGAACGGTTCGTGGGGCCGGCGGCCGAGCTGGCGGAGCGGGGGCTTCCGGTCGACGGGCTCCTCGCCGCGTTCGGCGCTGCGCTGCGGTTCGACGTACCGACGGATCCCGAGAGCGTGGAGCTCCAGCAGCTGCTCCGGAGCCGCGACGCCTCGACATTCGTCGACGACGTGACGGGCATCGCCATGGGGCATCCGCTCGCCGCGAGCCTGGTCGGGGTGGTCGCGGCGAGGCAGGCGGGCGACTGAACGCCCCGCACCCGGCTGCCCGAGAGGCGTCGTCTGCGGCATCCGCATCTCGACTGGCGAATCGCACCAGAATCGCCTATAGTTGACCCTTGGTGTTTCTGCACGCCTGCTTCGGCATGCCCGATGGCCCCGGCCAGACGGATCCGTCGTCGTGCGCAACATCATCGCACGACCAGCATCCCAAACCGCAAGCGATAGTGAGGCTATGGCCAAGAAAGACGGCGTCATCGAGATCGAAGGCTCGGTCATCGAGGCACTCCCGAACGCGATGTTCCGGGTGGAACTCACGAACGGACACAAGGTCCTCGCGCACATCTCAGGAAAGATGCGCCAGCACTACATCCGCATCCTCCCCGAGGACCGCGTGATCGTCGAGCTGAGCCCGTACGACCTGACGCGTGGCCGCATCGTCTACCGCTACAAGTAAGGCCTGCTGGAAAGTAACGGCCCGCGGCATCCCGTGGGTACGAGGACAGCGAAAACCAAGGAACAACTGTGAAGGTCAACCCCTCCGTCAAGCGCATCTGCGACAAGTGCAAGGTCATCCGCCGCCACGGCCGCGTCATGGTGATCTGCGAGAACCCGCGCCACAAGCAGCGTCAGGGCTAGTCGCGAGGCTTCGGGGCGCACCGAGTGCGCCCCACTCCCACAACTGAACACCGCATCGGCAACGTCAGAACCTCGACATTCGGATGTCGGGGGGACACCTCGGGTTGGAGGCCCGGGCACCGGCGTTGCTCCACACCTCCACTTCGAATCAGGAGAAGCCACACATGGCACGTCTGGCAGGAGTCGACATCCCGCGCGAGAAGCGCGTGGAGATCGCACTGACCTACATCTACGGCGTCGGCCGCACGCGAGCGCTCACCACGCTCGCCGAGACCGGCATCGACGGCAACATCCGCGTGAAGGA
>DASUVU010000215.1:0-2413 GCA_036378815.1 Agromyces sp.
CGACGGGTTGGACGCCACGCGACCCGACGGCCGCCTCTCGACGGGCGCGCCCGAGCGACCCCGTTCGACGCCGCCGGTACGCAAGCTCGCCCGCGACCTCGGGATCGATCTCGAAACCGTCACGGGCACCGGCGAACACGGGCTCATCACGCGCGCCGACGTCGAGGCGGCGGCATCCGGTACCGAAGCGCTCCCCGAGCCCGTCGAACGGGCGGCCGCTTCGGCAGGCTCGGCGGCCTCGGTCGCTCCCACCGAGACGCGTCTGCCCATCAAGGGCGTTCGCAAGCACACCGCCGCGGCGATGGTGCGGAGCGCGTTCACCGCACCGCACGTCACCGAGTTCCTGACGATCGACGTCACGGCGACGATGGAGCTCCTCCGCGGCATCCGTGACGACCGAGCGTTCGCGGGTCACAAGGTGACGCCGCTGACCGTCGTCGCCAAGGCGGTCTGCCTGGCGGCTCGTCGCACGCCCGAGGTCAACTCGCGCTGGGACGAGGAGGCGCAGGAGATCGTGCAGTTCGGTGGGGTGAACCTCGGGATCGCGGCGGCGACCGGCCGGGGTCTCGTCGTGCCGAACGTGAAGGGCGCCGACCGCATGACGCTCATCGAGCTGGCCGACGCCATCTCGACGCTGGCCGAGACCGCTCGCGCCGGCAGGACCCCGCCCGCCGACCTGGCCGGCGGCACGATCTCGATCACCAACATCGGGGTGTTCGGCATCGACGCCGGAACGCCGATCCTGAATCCGGGTGAGGCGGCGATCCTCGCGATGGGCGCCGTTCGACGCCAGCCGTGGGAGCACCGCGGCGAGATCGCGCTCCGGGAGGTGCTGACCCTGTCGCTCTCGTTCGACCACCGCCTGGTCGACGGCGAGCAGGGCTCGCGCTTCCTCGCGGATGTCGCGACGATCCTGCGCGAGCCCGGCCTCGCGCTGACGATGGCGTGACAGCGGCTCAGGCGGGAGGATGGGGGCATGGACGGACGCAGCATCCTCTCGCCGACCGACACCGAAGACGAGCTCGTCGGTAGTGGCTTCACCCACACGCAGGATCACCTCGTCGGTGCGTTCACGACGGCCGACTTCAGCAGCGCCGTGCGCCTGCTCGACGCGGTCGCCGTCGTCGCCGACGAGCTGAACCACCATCCCGACGTGCGGCTCGGGTGGGGGCGCGTCGAGTTCGCGCTCACCTCGCACGACGTCGACGGCGTGACGGTGCGCGATGTCGAGCTGGCACGCCGCATCCGGACCCTCGCCGATGAGGCGGGTGCGCGGCCCGAGGAGTGAGCCGCGGCGGGTCGGCCGTCAGTCGAGCCGGTAGATCAGCTCGTCGATGTCGGTGTCCCGCGCGTTCGCGAAGCCCCGCTCGGCACCGATCCGGTGGAATCCGAGCTTCTCGAGCACGGCGATGGAGCCGGCGTTGTCAGCGGCGACGCGGGCGCGCACCGGGCGCTCGTGCAGCACGTCGAGGTAGAGTCGCATCGCCCGTGTGGCGATGCCCTGGCCCCAGAATGCCCGGTCGATCCAGTAGGTGATCTCGGCCACGTCGCCTTCGAACCACCGGCCGACACTGCCGACGATCGTGCCGTCGGCGCGGATCGTGCGGGTGTCGGTGCGCGGGTCGCCCATGATCCGTCGCCGGCGCGCATCGAATGCCGCCCGATCCGTGGGGTCGGGTGGGGTGAACGCGGCCATGCGCACGGCCGCCGGATCCTGTTCGATGGAGAACAGTGCATCGAGATCCCCGTCGCGGGTAACGCGCAGGGTCACGACATGAGGCTCGCCCATGCCATTTCCTCCAGGATGCCGCGGATGGTGCCGTCGGCGGGTCGGCGCCCAGGGATGCGGGCGCTGTGCGGAGTGGAGTTCAGGAGGCCGAAGGCGGCGTGTGCCCGGAACCTGAGCTCCGTCTCGGCCTGGTCCGGCCGGAGTCGGGAGAGGGTGTCGACCCAGTGCTCGACGTACCGTCGCTGCAGGGAGCGCACCTCGTGCCGTGCGTCGGCGTCGAGCTGCTCGAGCTCGCGGTCCTGCACGACGATGACGTCGGCCTCGCGAAGGGCGAAGTCGACGTGGAAGCGGATGAGCGAGCGCAGAGCGGATGCCGCGTCGGGCGCCTCGTCGAGCACGTGCTCGGCGCCGTCGAGCAGGGTCCGGCTCGTGCCCTCGAGGATCGCGGCGAGCACGGCGGCCTTGCCGGGGAAGTGGCGATAGACGGCGGGTCCGCTCACGCCGACCGCCGCGCCCAGGTCTTCGATGGTCACGCCCGCGTAGCCGCGTTCGGCGAACTGCGTGGCGGCGGCGGTGAGGATGGAGGCACGTCGATCGGCCTTCTGCCGTCCGCGCTCGGTGCGTGGGGAGTCGAGGGTGTTTGCCATCCGGGTGAGTGCTCGCTAACATCGGAAATCGAGTTAG
>DASUVU010000216.1:0-6284 GCA_036378815.1 Agromyces sp.
TCTCGCTGCTCGGCATGTCCGCGATCGGGCTCTTCCTCTCCACGCTCACGACGGTGCCCGTGGGAGCGATGGCGGCCACGGCGATCCTCGCGGTGGTGTCGCAGATCATGGGCGCGCTGCCGCAGCTCGAGGCGCTGCATCCGTGGCTCTTCACGAACTACTGGCTCGGCTTCGGCGACCTGCTGCGGCAACCGCCCGTGTGGGACTCGTTCATCGACAACGCCGTGCTCCAGGCGGGCTACGTCGTCGTGTTCGGCGCGCTCGCCGTCGGCCGGTTCCTCACGAAGGACGTGCTCTCGTAGGCACGTGGTCGCGTCACGCGCTCGGTGCGACGGCGGGCTCGGATGGGCGGCGCTCGCCGAAGCTCGGCGGCAACTTGCAGAGGTCGTAGTAGTACCGCTTCGGGGCGGACTCGTCGGTGTCGTCGACGACCACGTTCACGCTCGAGTGCGGCAGCTCATCGCCGGCGAGAGTCCAGACGGAGAAGTGCCAGATCCCGCGGACCGCGAGGTTCAGCAGGCGCTGGCCGTCGACGACGAGCACCGTGTCGTCATCCTCGGCTCCGGCCAGCGTGCCCGCGCGGAACGGTTCGACGGTCTCCGCGCGCAACGTGGACTCGTCGACATCGCCGAGCGAGACCCGCACGGCCCGCTGGTCCTTCTCGACCAGCACGGCAGCGAGGTCGTCGGCGAAGCGGGAGGCCCGATCCTCGGACGCGCCTTCGACCGCGAGCAGGCGGCGCCCCGTCCACGAGTTGTGCAGGAACTCGTCGGCGATCGACTCCAGCAGTTCCCGCCGTGCTTCGGTCAGCTCGTTCATGTGGCCAAGGCTACGCCTCGGGGTGGCCGGCAGCGACGGGTCGCGCCCGCGGCATCCGCTGGTCGGAACGGTCGCCGGCGACACCCGAGTACGCGATGAGCGGCCGGCCCGTCACCGGATGCTCCAGCACCTCGGCATCGACCCCCCAGACGGCGCGGATCAGGCCGGGCTCCAGCACGTCGTGAGGTGCCCCGGATGCCACGACGCGACCGTCCTGCAGCACGACGACGTGGTCGGCGTGGGCGGCCGCGAGCCCGAGGTCGTGCAGCGCAGCGAGCACCGTGTGCCCCCGGGCGGCGAGCCGCCGGAGCAGGTCGAGGCTCGAGAGCTGCGCTCGCACGTCGAGGTGGTTGGTCGGCTCGTCGAGGAGCAGCAGCTCGGGCTCCTGCGCCAGGGCGCGGGCCAGGTTCACCCGTTGGCGCTCACCGCCCGACAGGGTCGAGTAGTCGCGATCGGCGAGCGGACCGAGGTCGAGCTCGTCGATGGACCGGGCGACGACCGCGCGGTCGCGTTCGCCGAGGCCCGACCACGGACCGATGTGGGGGGTCCGTCCGAGCGCGACGACCTCCGACACGCGCAGGCCCGGCGCCTCGGCGACCTCCTGCTCGGCGAGGGAGATGCGGCGGGCACGATCGCGGCGGCGCAGGGCGGCGAGGTCGTCGCCGCCGAGCGCGAGTGCACCGGCATCCGGTCGCTCGACCCCCGCGATGAGGTGCAGGAGGGTCGACTTGCCCGCGCCGTTCGGGCCGAGCAGGGCGCCGACCGACCCGGCGGGCACCGTGATGTCGACGCCGTCGACGATGAGGCGGTCGCCCCGGGCGAACCGGATCCGTGCGGCGTCCAGGCCGCCGACATCGTTCACGAGAGCCTCCGTCCTCGAAGCAGGAGCACCGCGAAGACCGGCCCGCCGATGAGCGCCGTCAGGATGCCGACCGGCAGCTCCCGCGGGTCGAAGAGGGTGCGGGCGCCCGTATCGGCCCACACGAGGAAGATCGCACCCGCGAGAACCGACAGCGGCAGCAGCGCGCGGTGGCGGGATCCGACGAGCAGCCGCACCGCGTGCGGCAGGATCAGCCCGACGAAGCCGATCGCGCCGCTGACCGAGACGAGCGCACCCGTGAGCAGCGCGGTGCCGGTGAGCAGCAGCACCCGGCTGCGGCCGACATGGACGCCGAGTGCGGCGGCGGCCGTGTCGCCGAACGCGAACGCGTCGAGGGTGCGGGCGCTCGCAACCAGGGGCACGCCGATGAGCACGACCGCGCCGCCCGCGATCGCCACCGACGTCCAATCGGTGCCCGCGAGCGAGCCGAGCAGCCAGTTGAGGATCTCGCGGTAGCTGTCGCCGGTGGCGCTCCAGAAGATGACGAGACTCGTGATCGCGCCGAAGACGCTCGTGACCGCGAGGCCGGCCAGCACCGTTCGGGTCGGCGTGAGACGACCTGCGGCGGCGCTCGCGAGGCCGAGGGTGGCGGCGAGCGCGACGAGGGCGCCGACGAAGGCGGCGACCGGGAGCAGGAGCCCGACGCCCAGCACGATCACGATGACCGCGCCGACCGACGCGCCCGACGAGAGTCCGAGCAGGTACGGATCTGCGAGGGGGTTGCGGGTGAGGGCCTGCATGACCGCACCGCAGAGTGCGAGGCCGGCGCCGACCGCCGCGGCGGTGAGCACGCGGGGCATGCGGAGCTCCCAGACGATGCCGTCGCGGAGCGGGGTCAGGGTCGGCTCGCCGATGCCGAGGTGCGCGAGCACGCTCGCCCAGACATCGGCGGGGCTGAGGCCGGCCGGTCCGACGGTGACGGCCACGATGACGGATGCCGCGAGCAGCAGGGTCAGGCCGCCGGCCCAGAGTCCCGTGCGGAGGCCCGGCCGAGCGGGGGTCTCGAGACGCGTCGCCTCCGGCGGCGCACCTCGACCCGCAGAGGTCGTGTCGCCGGGCGCTACTCGACCACCGATCGACATCAGTACCCCAGGCTCGCGAGCTGGTCGACGACGGATGCCACGGCGTCGACGTTGCGGACGCCCGCCTCGGTCGACGGGAAGTCCACGATCACGTACCGCTGCTGCTGCACGGCTGGAAGTGCCGCGGTCGCCGGGTTCTGCTCCAGGTGCGCGATCTTCGCCGCGGCGGTGTTCCACGGGGCGTCGACGAGCACGATGACGTCGGGGTCCGCGGCGACGATCGCCTCCCAGCCCATCGAGGTCCACGTGTCCTCGACGTCGGAGGCGACGTTGTCGAGCCCGGCGGCGTCCATGATCATCTGCGGTGCCCCGATGCCCGCGCCGACGTAGGGCAGGTCCTCGCCCGACGAGTACCAGAGCGCCGTCAGCCCGGCGTCACTCGGCTCGATCGCGTCGAGGGCGGCGCGCTGCTCGGCCACGAGGGCGGCCGCGGCATCCGGAACGCCGAAGACGGCACCGGCCTCCTCGAACTCGCGGAAGACCTCGTCGAAGGCCAGCGGGTTCGGCATGTAGCCCTCGCCCTTGCAGGCCGCGGGGGCGACGTACGTGGCGACGCCGAGCTTCGCGAGGGTGTCGCGATCGCCGGCACCCTCGGCGGTGAGGTTCGACTCCCACCCGGCGAACACGAGGTCGGGCTCGGCCGCGAGCACGACCTCCTGCGACGGGACCTTGTCCGAGAGCACCTCCAGGCCGGATGCCGCGCCCTCGAACTCGTCGGGCACCGGTCCGTCGCTGAACGCCGTGCCGACGACGCGATCCTCGAGGCCGAGCGCGAGCATCAACTCGAGCGTCGACGACTTGATGGTGACGACGCGTTCGGGTGCCGACTCGAAGGTCACCTCGGTGCCGCAGTTGTCGATGGTGAGCGGGAATCCGGATGACGCGGGGCTCGCGGCATCCGACCGGGGGCTCGTACCGGCGGCTCCGGTGGCGCAGCCCGCGAGGAGCAGAGCGGCGACGACGGGAATCGCGGCAGCGACGATGGGGGAGCGTCGAACGGGCATGAGGCCTCCGGGAGATGATGCAAGTGGCGTTCCGACGTGGTCGGCGACTCGCAGCCCAATCCCGGGCCACACGCACCGGTCAGATCCAGACCGGCGGTCGACTCCATGCTAGACCCGCACCAGACCGTGGTCGAGGGGCCGCGCGCGGTCAGGCGAGCCCGAGCATCACCGACGCGGTGACCGCGAGCACGATGCCGGTGCCCTGCACCGCGTTGACGCGCTCGCGCAGCAGCGCCCACGCCAGGAGCACCGTGGCGACGGGATACAGGTTGACCAGCACCGCCACCACCGCGACGCTCCCGGCGTGCAGCGCGATCATGAGCAGCACGTTCGCGCCGCCGATGAAGAGGCCCGCGAGGGCCGCGAGGAGACGGGCACGACCCCGCTGCACGGTCTCGTCGACGCTGAGGTAGCCGGCACCCGGCGCGGGCGTCGAGGAGAAGTGCGGCGAGCCGACCGCGGGTTCGTGCGAATCGAGCACCGCGACGCCCCGGCGGACCGCGGGCACGGCGCGTGCGAGCCACACCAGGGCGACGAGCAGGACGAACCCGAGGGTCGTATCGAGGAACACGGGGACCAGTCCGGCGTCGTCGGGCACGTTGTCGAGCGCCACGGTGGCGAGGCCGAGGCACACGCCCGCGATCACGGCGAACAGCAGCGTGCGGGGGCGGGCTCCTCGCGTGCTGACGCGTCGCTCGATGCCGATGAGCACGGAGCCGACGATCGCGAGCACGATGGCGATCCAGGCGAGCGGGCCGAGCTCGTCGCCGAGGACGATCGCGACGACCACCGGCACCGCGGAGCTGAGCAACGCCATGAGCGGCGACATCAGCGAGATCGGCCCCGCCGCGAGCGCGGCGTAGAACGCGAGGAATCCGATCGCCGCGAGCAGCCCGGCGACGAGGCCGCCGACGATCGCGGCCTGCGACCAGACGCCGCCCGCGACGAGCAACGCGGCGATGAGCACGATCGTCGCGAACGCGTAGTTGATCGTGCTCGCGGCCAGCACCGGAATGCGCCGGGCCGCGACGCCGCCGAAGTAGTCGCCGACGCCGTACAGCAGCGCGGAACCGAGGGCGAGCACGACGATGAGGATCACCACGACAGTCTGCCGTGATCCGAGGAGATCGCGTGCGTCAGGTCGGGCGCGACCGGATGGTCGCCGCGAGGTCGATCGCCGCGCCGGCGAGGGCGGCCGACGTGTCGAGGTCGCGCATCCAGAGCGGCACGGACCCCGCGCGCAGCCCGGACGCCTCGAGCGGCGCGACCGCTGCGGCATCCGTCTCATCGACGAGCCACCCGTCGAGGAGTCCGCCCGACCTCCGCGAACCGTAGTGCCGTCCGACCGCCTCAGCTGAGGTCTCGACGCCGATCACCGGAAGGCACGCGTCGGCCATGCCGCGCACGACCTTGCCGCCGATGATCGGCGAGACGCCGACCACGGGCGCGTGCGTGGCGGCGATCGCCTCGCGGATGCCGGGGATCGAGAGGATCGTGCCGATGGACACCACCGGGTTCGATGGTGCGAGCAGCACGAGGTCGGCGTCGGCGATCGCCTCGACCACCCCGGGAGCCGGGCGCGCGCGATCGACGTCCTGCTGTCGGAAGGCCAGCGCGGGCAGCGCGGCGCGGTACCTCGTCCACCACTCCTGGAAGTGCAGCTCGCGCGTGCCGCCAGGAGTGTCGGGGTCGGCGACCTCGACGGAGGTGTCGACCTCGGTGTCGGTCGCAGGGATCAGCCGCACGCCCAGCGGCCAGCGCCGCTGCAGGCGCTCGGCCACCTCGCTCGGCCGCAGCCCCTCACGCAACCACGCCGTTCGCGCCAGATGGGTGCCGAGATCGAGGTCGCCGAGCGTGAACCACGGCCAGCCCACACCCCACTCCCGGAGCTCGGCGGCGACGCGCTCGGTCTCGCCGGCGCGTCCCCATCCGCGTTCGGGGTCGTTCACGCCCGCGAGCGAGTACAGCAGCGAGTCGAAGTCGGGCATGAGTCGCACGCCGGCGAGCCACAGGTCGTCGCCGGTGTTCACGACGACGGTGATGTCGCTGTCGCTGTCGCGGTCGCCCGAGCTCGGCGGAGTGCCGGGCCAACGCCGCGCGTGCTCCTCGCGAACGCCGCGGACGAACCGCGATCCGCCGACTCCGCCCGCGAGCACCGTGATCCGCACGGGAGCCACTCTAGGGCGGGGGATTCGCGCCCGCGGCATCCGCTCGCTCTGGTAATCCCGGCGCGACGGGTACACGATGGATGCACGGAACCGCACCGGCGCGGGAGGCCTCATGAACTCGGTACCCACCTCGACCCACCGGACCATCGCCCTCGTGGGCGCCGCAGGCTCGGGAAAGACCACCCTGGCGGAAGCCCTGTTGCATCGCGCGGGTGCCATCCCGAGAGTCGGCACCATCGAGCAGGGCACGACGGTCACCGACCATGAGCCCGAGGAGATCGCCAGAGGCACGACCCTCGGGCTCTCGCTCGCGTACCTGAGCTGGCCGAGT
>DASUVU010000217.1:0-9466 GCA_036378815.1 Agromyces sp.
AGCGAGGCTCCTCCGCACGTCGATCGCGGCGCTCGTCAGCCAGGCCGCGCTCCACCTCTGCTACGCGATCGTGGGCGGAGCGTCCCTCGTCCTTCCCGCGTCGGGCCACGCGGCCCACCTCGGCGGTGCGCAACCCGGCTCCGGCATGACGGCGCCGGTGATCGATCACGGGCACGCGCTCATGCCGATCACGCACATCCTCGCCGCGGCGATCATCGTGATGGCGCTCGCGTTCGGTGACCACGCACTGCGTGCGCTGGCGACGGTCGTGCGCATGTTCGTGCATCGGCTCACCTCGCTGCCGTCACCCGTCGTCACCCCGGCGCCCCGCACCACGGCGGATTCCTCGCTTCACACGTTCGTCACCGCCCTGTGCCGCACCACGCTCTGGTCCCGGGGTCCGCCCCGAACGGTCGCCGTCGCCGCCTGAGGCGACCCGCGAACGATCCCCCAGCACGCCGGTTCCACCTCACCGTGCCGGCCAACGACCAGAAGAGAGAATCCCCGCACATGCGTCATGCACGCCTCACCATCGCCGGACTCGCCGGCGGCGCGCTCCTCGCCCTCGCCGTTCCGTCCGTCGCCCATGCCCACGTCTCGGTGACACCGAGCAGCACCGCCGCCGGCAGCTCGTCGGTGCTGACCTTCGCGTTCAGCCACGGCTGCGACGGCTCGCCCACCACCGCGCTCACCTTCGACATCCCAGAATCCATCGAAAGTGTCTCCCCGACCATGCATCCCGGATGGACCATCGAGAAGGTCGCCGACGGCGACCGCACCGCGCAGGTCGTCTACACCGCGGTCACTCCCGTGGAGGACGGCTTCCGCGACACCGTCGAGCTGTCGGTCCGCCTCCCCGAGGACGCGGCCGGCGAGACCCTCGCCTTCCCGGTGCTCCAGACCTGCGCGACCGGCGAGACGGACTGGAACGAGGTCGCCGAGGAGGGTGAGGTCGAGCCCGAGAGCCCGGCGCCGACCATCCTCGTGACCGAGGCCACGGGCGACGAGCACGGCCACGGCACAGCCGAGCCCGCCGGGTCCGCCACCGACGAGCATTCCGATCACGACGCGACCGAGGTGTCGGATGCCGCGGCCACGACGTCGTCCGATGACACGATCGCCCGCGTCCTCGCCATCGGCGGTCTCGCCGTCGGCGTCGTGGGCATCGTGCTCGCGTTGAGCGCGCGTCGCGGCGCTGCGAGGAAGCCGTGATCGCCCGCCGCACGCTCGGCGCGGCGCTGATGCTGGCCGCCGCGGTCGGCCTGGCGACCGCGGTCGCGATCCCGGCGTCGGCGCACAACACGGTCGTGGCCACGTCGCCCGCCGAGAAGGCCGTGGTCAGCGAGCAGCCGGGCGCAGTCTCGCTGACGACGAGTGACGCGCTGATCGACATCGGCGGAAGCACGGTCATGCAGGTCACCGGGCCTGACGGGCTGAACTACGAGACCGCGTGTCCCACGGTCGACGGCGTCACGGCCGAGGTCGCCGCCGAGTTCGGTGCGGCCGGTCGGTACACCGTCGAGTGGCAGGTCGTCTCTGCCGACGGGCATCCGATCGCCGGCGAGTTCGCGTTCGAGTGGGCGCCGGCCGAGGGGCAGGCCCTCGCCGCCGGTTCCGACGAGCCGGCGTGCGGCGGCGCGCCACAGGCGTCGCCCGATGACGACGAAGCGACGGGCGGGCCCGCGTCCGAGGCATCCGTCGCCCTCGGAGACGTGCTGTGGATCGGCGGCGGCGTGCTCGTCGTGATCGCGGCGGCCCTCGGCACCTGGCTCGTCGTGCGTCGTCGCGCCTGAGCACCTGACCGGCGCGCTGGTCCGAGGCAAGCGCTGGGGATGACCCGGCTCACCCGTCGTGGGTGCTCGTTACACTCGACGGGTGAGCTGGAACCCGAACCCCCTGGGCGCCGACGAGGTCCCATGGGACCCCGACGAGCTCCCGCCCCCGCCCGACGACGAGTGGGCGCCACCGCCCGAGTTCCCCGAACCCATCGAAGCGATCCTCGCCGAGGTCCGTGCCGCTCCCGCCCGCTTCGCCACCGCCGCCGAGGCGTTGCACACCGTCTTCGGCTACGAGTCGTTCCGCGGTGAGCAGGCCGAGGTCATCGCCCAGGTGGCCGGCGGCGGCGACGCCGTCGTGCTCATGCCCACGGGCGCCGGCAAGAGCCTCTGCTACCAGATCCCGTCGCTGCTCCGCGAGGGCACCGGCATCGTCGTCTCCCCGCTCATCGCGCTCATGCACGACCAGGTCGACGCCCTCGTGCGAAACGGAGTGCGCGCCGGCTATCTCAACTCGAGCCAGCAGCCGTTCGAACGGGCCGAGGTCGAGCGCGCCTATCTCGCGGGTGAGCTCGACCTGCTCTACGTCGCCCCCGAGCGGCTGAACACCGAGGCGACGAAGCGGTTCCTCGAGCGCGGGCGCGTCGCGCTCTTCGCCATCGATGAGGCGCACTGCGTCGCCCAGTGGGGTCATGACTTCCGCCCCGACTACCTCGCCCTCTCCGAGCTCGCCGGGCGGTGGCCCGACGTGCCGCGCATCGCGCTCACCGCCACCGCGACCGAGGCGACCCACCGCGAGATCACGGCGCGGCTGTCCCTCGAGGGCGCGAGCCACTTCGTGTCGAGCTTCGACCGCCCGAACATCCAGTACCGCATCGTGCCGAAGCTCGAGGTACGCAGGCAGCTCCTCGACTTCGTTCGCAGTGAAGGCACCGATGCTGCAGGCAACCCGGTCTCGGGCATCGTCTACGCGCTCTCCCGCGCGAGCACCGAGAAGCTCGCCGACTTCCTCGCCGCGAACGGGGTCGACGCGATGCCCTACCACGCCGGCCTCGACGCCGAGACGCGGCGACGCACGCAAGAGCGCTTCCTTCGCGAAGACGGCGTCGTCGTGGTCGCGACGATCGCGTTCGGCATGGGCATCGACAAGCCCGACGTTCGCTTCGTCGCGCACGTCGACCTGCCGAAGTCGGTCGAGGGCTACTACCAGGAGACGGGCCGTGCCGGTCGCGACGGACTGCCCGCGACGGCGTGGCTCGCGTACGGACTGCAAGACGTGGTGCAACAGCGCCGCATGATCGATGAGAGCCCGGGCGATCTCGCGCACCGTCGTCGCCTGAGCCAGCATCTCGACGCCATGCTCGCGCTCTGCGAGACGGTGCAGTGCCGACGGCAGAACCTGCTGGCGTACTTCGGCGAGACGAGCGAGCCGTGCGGCAACTGCGACACGTGCCTCGAGCCGCCCGCGGCGTGGGACGGCACCGTGCCCGCCCAGAAGCTCATGTCGACCATCGTGCGGCTGCAGCGCGAGCGCCGACAGCGGTTCGGCGCCGGCCACCTCATCGACATCCTCCGCGGCAAGCAGACGGCACGCGTGCAGCAGTACGGCCACGACTCGCTCGCCACCTGGAACATCGGAGACGATCTCTCCGAGCAGCAGTGGCGGGGCGTGGCGCGGCAACTCCTCGCCCAGGGCCTGCTGGCCACGCAGGGCGAGTACGGCACCCTGACGGTGACGGATGCCGCATCCGACGTGCTCTCGGGCCGCCGCACGGTGATGCTCCGCACCGAACCCGAGCGCGCACCCCGCTCTCGCGGAGTGAAGGCGGCACCCGCAACCGCCGACCTCGAACCCGTGCAGGCCGAGCTCTTCGAGGCCCTCCGGGCGTGGCGCGCGGGCGAGGCTCGCGAGCAGGGAGTCCCGGCGTACATCGTCTTCGGCGATGCGACCCTGCGTGCCGTCGCCGTCGCGCGGCCTGAGCGCCTCACCGACCTCGACGGCATCACGGGCATCGGCGCGAAGAAGCTCGAGGCGTACGGCGACGCCCTGCTCGCGGTGGTCGCCCGCGCCTGAGGCTAGGATCGGCGCAAGCGCGGCCGCCCGCCCGCGACATCCGTGCACCACCCACAGTCGTAGGGAGTGTCATGTCAGAGCAATTCGGACCCCGTCGTCCGCTCGGCGTCACGATCGTCGCAGCGCTGGCGTTCATCTCGGGGGCGTTCGACATCATCGGCGGCCTCCTGCTGCTGCCCCTCCAGGGTGACCCGGCGGTCGCCGACGGGTTCGGCGGCACGGCGATGGTCGTCACGCTGGCGGTGGTCTCGACCCTGGTCGGCATCCTCACGCTCCTCATCGCGTTCGGCCTCCTCGGCGGCAATCCGGTGGCGCGCATCGCCGCGACGGTCCTGCAGGGGCTGTCGTTCGCGATGTCGGTCTGGATCGGCTTCACGCAGCCGGCGACGCTGGCCACCGAGATCCCGAGCGCACTCCTCGCCGTCGCGATCGTGATCCTGCTCTGGTCGAGCGACGCGACGCGGTACTTCCGCGGGCTCGCACCCGACCAGCCCGTGAGCTGAGAACGCTCGCCGCGGCATCCGTCACCGCGCTAGCATCGGCGCAGGTGCCGTCGCCCGCGGCGGTGCGGAGCGAATGGGGTGCGCAATGGCTGAAGCACAGGCACGACGACCAGTGGGGATCGCGGTCGTGGCCGTGTTGGCGCTCATCTCGGGTGTCATCGACATCATCACGGGGATGCTCGTGCTCTTCGGGTGGAGCGATCCCGACACATCCGGACTCGGCGGATCGGGTGGCGTGCTCGCCCATTCGATCGGCTCGATGGTGGTCGGCGTGATCGTCGTCGTCCTCTCCCTCGGGCTGTGGACGGGGTGGCCGGTCGCGCGCATGGTCATCACCGTGTTGCAGGCGCTGTCGCTCATCCAGTCGCTGTTCCTCGCGGTGGCCTACCTCGGCAACCCGGTCGGCGAGTGGGCGAGCGTGTTGCTCTCGGCGATCGTGCTGATCCTGCTCTGGACTCGACCGGCGAGCGCCTGGTTCGAGGCCAGGGGCGCCACCGCGCAGTAGCATCGCAGCAGGCGCACCGCGTCGGCGGTGCCGATTTCAGGGAGAAGATCGTGTCCGATTCGATCCGTCGACCCGGGGGAGTCACCCTCGTCGCCGTGCTCGCCTGGATCTCGGGCCTGCTCGACATCGTCAGCGGCACCATCCTGCTCTTCCAGACGAGCATCAGCGCGACGGTCGAGCGGTTCGGCGGCGAGAGCCAGTTGATCGCGTCGGCGCTGCTGAACATCCTCATCGGCGTGGTCGTCATCGTCGTCGCGATCGGACTGCTCCGGGGCAACAACGCGTCGCGCATCGTCATCACGATCTTCGAGATGCTGTCGATCATCGGCTCGGTGTTCCTCGCCATCGCGTACCCGGCGGGGGCCATCGCCGAGTACTTCAGCATCGCCCTCGCGGCGATCGTGCTCATCCTGCTCTGGATGGGCAGGGCCAACGCCTTCTTCCGAAGCTGAGCGTCACCGATCGAACGGATGCCGCGGCATCCGCTTGTCGATATCGCAACGCTCGGTCGGGCTCGCCTTGTAGGGTCGCGACAGGTGCTCGTGAGGCGTCGCGGAGGACGTTTGTGGGCCTCGCACGCCTCATTTCACGGCGTCGCCGGGCCGTCCTACGTTGGAATGAGCCCAAATCCACCTGACGAAGGACGAGTACTGACGATGGTCGACACGGCATCCCGCACCACTTCCGCGACCTCGGGCGAGCGCCCCGCCACGGTGCCCGCGACGCCCGCGCGCGACGCCGCGGCTGCGCCGATCCCAGGCACGTCGGCCGCCGCGGCTCCCGCGGCTCCGAAGGTCGACGTGGAGGCGCTCGGACGCCAGCTCCTCGGCACCTGGGCCGACCTGCGGCTCGCCGCGCGCGAGCGCGCCGCCGAGCCCGACCTCCAGCGCATCGAGGGGCAGTCGATGGAGGAGCACCGCGAGCGCGTGCTGCAGCAGCTCCACATCCTCGTCGACCAGGGCGCCGTGCACCGCGCGTTCCCCAAGGAGCTCGGCGGCGAGGCAGACCACGGCGGCAACATCGCCGCGTTCGAGGAGCTCGTGATCGCCGACCCGAGCCTGCAGATCAAGTCGGGCGTGCAGTGGGGCCTCTTCGGCGCCGCCGTGCTCCACCTGGGCACCGAGGACCACCACACGCGACTCCTGCCCGACATCATGTCGCTCGCCGTTCCGGGCGCGTTCGCGATGACCGAGACCGGGCACGGGTCGGATGTCGCGGCGATCGGCACGACCGCGACGTACGACGAGGCGACGCAGGAGTTCGTCATCAACACGCCGTTCCGCGGCGCGTGGAAGGACTACCTCGGCAATGCCGCCCTCCACGGCACGGCCGCGGTCGTGTTCGCGCAGCTCATCACCAAGGGCGTGAACCACGGCGTGCACGCGTTCTACGTGCCGATCCGCGATGAGCGCGGCGAATTCCTGCCCGGTGTCGGCGGCGAGGACGACGGGCTCAAGGGCGGCCTCAACGGCATCGACAACGGACGCCTGCACTTCACGGACGTGCGCGTTCCCCGTCGAGACCTCCTGAACCGCTACGGATCGGTGGCCGAGGACGGCACGTATTCGAGCCCGATCTCGAGCCCGGGCCGCCGCTTCTTCACCATGCTCGGCACGCTCGTGCAGGGCCGCGTGTCGCTCGACGGCGCGGCGACCACCGCGGCGGCGATGGCACTCGCGATCGCCATCACCTACGGCAACCAGCGCCGCCAGTTCAACGCGGCGAGCGACACCGACGAAGAGGTGCTGCTCGACTACCAGCGCCACCAGCGCCGGCTGCTCCCGAAGCTGGCGACGACGTACGCGCAGATCTTCGCGCACGACGAGTTCCTCGTGAAGTTCGACGAGGTGTTCTCGGGCAAGGCCGACACCGACGACGACCGGCAGGACCTCGAGACCATCGCGGCCGCGCTGAAGCCGCTGTCGACGTGGCACGCGCTCGACACCCTCCAGGAGGCGCGGGAGGCGACCGGCGGCGCCGGCTTCCTCGCCGAGAACCGCATCGTGGGCCTTCGGCAGGATCTCGACATCTATGCGACGTTCGAGGGTGACAACAATGTGCTGCTCCAGCTCGTCGCGAAGCGCCTGCTCACCGACTTCTCCAGGCAGTTCGCGAAGGCGGACGCCGGCGCGCTCGCGCGGTATGTCGTGGCCCAGACCGCCGAGCGCGCGTACCACGGCACCGGCCTGCGTCGCCTCGCCCAGACGATCGCCGACTTCGGCTCGACCGCCCGCGCGGTCACCGAGCTCCGCGACCAGGAGACCCAGCGCGAGCTGCTCACCGATCGTGTCGAGGCGATGATCGCCGAGATCGCCGGCCGCCTGCGCGACGCGCGCAAGCTGCCCAAGGCGGATGCCGCGGCCGCGTTCAACCGCAACCAGAACGAGCTCATCGAAGCGGCCCGCGCGCACGGCGAGCTGCTGCAGTGGGAGGCGTTCACGCGTGGCCTCGAGCACACGACCGACCCGGGCACGAAGCAGGTGCTCACCTGGGTGCGCGACCTCTTCGGCCTCGGCCTCATCGAGAAGCACCTGGCGTGGTACCTCATCCACGGGCGCCTCTCGCCGCAGCGTGCGCAGGCGGTCAGCGCCTACATCGACCGCCTGCTCGAGCGCCTGCGCCCGCACGCTCAGGACCTCGTCGACGCGTTCGGCTACAAGCCCGAGCACCTGCGAGCGAAGATCGCGTCGGGCGCCGAACTCGAACGGCAGGACGAGGCTCGCGAGTACTACGCCGCGCAGCGGGCCGCCGGGACGCTGCCCGTGCCCGAGAAGTCGAAGAAGTAGCTTCTGCTGGTCGAGTAGCGCCCGCGAGGTCAGCGGCGCAGGCGGCGGTAGGCCCCGGCCGCAAGTGGCAGGAACACGAGGGTGATGACGAGCGGCCACGCGGATGCCGCGAGCACCGCGTTCTCGGCGAGCCATCCGCTCGTCACCCCCGTCGGGTTGCCGAAGAGCTGTCGCGCCGCGGTCGCCGTGGCGGACACCGGGTTCCACTCGGCGATCGCGCCGAGCCACGACGGCATCGTCTCGGCCGACACGAACACCGTCGACAGGAAGCCGACGGGCCACACGAGGACCTGCACGGCGGTCGTCGCATCGGTGCCGCGAATGCGGAGCCCCAGGAAGATGCCGAGCCAGAGCAGGGCGAAGCGAAGCCAGAGCAGCAGCGCGATGCCGAGGGCGATCTCGGCGGGCCCGGTGGTCGGGCGCCATCCGATCACGAGCCCGCCGACCATGAGCACGACGAGGTTCAGGGCCGAGCTCGCGAGGTCGGCGAGGGCGCGGCCGAGGGCCACGGACGCGCTGGAGATGGGCAGCGAGCGGAAGCGGTCGGTGATCCCTCGCTTCGCATCCTCAGCCATGGCGGTCATCGTGGACTCCAGCCCGAAGAGCATCGTGAGCGCGAACATCCCCGGCAGCAGGAACTGCAGGTAGTCGCCGCCGCCCGGCACCTCGATCGCTCCGCCGAAGAGGAACCCGAACATCAGCACGAGCATGAAGTTGAAGGCGATCCCGAAGATGATGCCCCACGGCTCGCGCACCCAGTGCAGCACGTCGCGTCCGGCGATGAGCACCCCCTCGCGGAGGGCGTTCGGACGGTGATCGCGGCGCGCCGGAGCGACGGTGATGGTGCTCGTGGTCATCGTGCCTCCCTGTCGATGCGGTCTACGGGCGCCGCGGGGCCGGTGAGGTGCAGGAAGACCTCGTCGAGCGTGGGACGGCGCAACACGAGATCGTCGACCGCGATGCCGTCGGCGTCCAGCGCTCGGACGATCGGCGCGAGCATCGCCGCGCCGTTGGCGACCTCGACGGTCGCGGTGCGGGTGTCGGGGTCGACGGATGCCTCGGCGCCCACCGTTCGCGTCATGGCCGCGGCCGCGGCATCCGCCCGCCCTGCGTCGGCGACGACCACCTGCACCCGGTCGCCGCCGAGCTGCGACTTCAGCCCATCGGGCGTGCCCTCGGCGATGACCCGGCCGTGATCCATCACCGAGATGCGGTCGGCGAGCTGGTCGGCCTCGTCGAGGTACTGCGTCGTGAGCAGGACGGTCGTGCCTGCGGCGGCGATGTCGCGGACGGCCTGCCACACGGTGGCGCGTCCGCGGGGGTCGAGGCCCGTCGTGGGCTCGTCGAGGAACAGGATGGCCGGCGTCAGGACGAGGCTCGCGGCGATGTCGAGTCGTCGGCGCATGCCGCCGGAGAATCCCGAGACCGCCCGGCTCGCGGCATCCGTCAGGTCGAATGCGTCGAGCAGGTCTACGGCACGCCGGCGGGCGTGCGGCTTCGAGAGACCGCTGAGCCGGCCGAAGAGCACGAGGTTCTGCCGCGCGGTGAGTGCCTCGTCGATGGCGTGGAACTGGCCGACGAGTCCGATGCGTTCGCGCACGGTGGCGGGATTGCGCCGAGCGTCGATGCCGTCGATGGCGACGGTGCCGTCGTCGACGTCGGTAAGCGTGGCGAAGGAGCGCACGGCGGTGGTCTTGCCGGCGCCGTTCGGGCCGAGCAGGCCATGCACGGTGGCTGGCTCGACGGTGAGGTCGAATCCGTCGAGTGCTGCCGTGGCGCCGTAGCGCTTGCGGAGGCCGACGGCGTGCAGCGCTGGAGCGTGG
>DASUVU010000218.1:0-15743 GCA_036378815.1 Agromyces sp.
AACTCGCCGAGCCAGTCGCCGAACGACGCCCGCGCCCTGCCACGCCGGAACGCCGGCGAAAGGAATCGGTTCTCGGGGCGAAGCGTCCACGTGAACACCTGCAGGCCGGCAGAGTGCGCGGCGTCGACCAGGTCGGCGCCCGTGAGCGGTGTCTGCTCACGGGGGTCGCCCTGCGCCCCGCGGGTCGCGGGCCCGCCCTCGCCCGGTGCGGCATCGTCGGGCGCCGGCAGCAGGCGCACCTTGTCGACGCTCACGCCCTCGACGCGGCCCGACAGCCGGAACAGGCCCGCCTCGGTCACGAATTCGTCGAACCGGGGGGCGGCGCGCCCGTGCTCGAGCACCAGGTCGGCGGGCGACCCCTTCGCCTCGATGAGGAACACGCGGGCTCCGTGGATGCCGCGAGCACGCAGCCGGTCGAGCACGTCGAGCTCGAACGCCTCCATGATGAGCCGCGAGTCGCCGCGGCCCCACCCCGCCTCGTCGAGCTCGGCCGCGAACAGCTCGTCGAGCGGCAGTCCCAGCGCGGCGAAGTGCGTCGCATGCTTGAATTCGGCCACCATGCGGATCCGCCGGCGCTGCTCGTCGGCCGCGGTGTCGATGAGCTCGAACAGGTCGCGCAGGCGCAAGATCGGGTACCGTCCATCGAAGCTGGCGCTCGCCTGACGCACCAAGCCCAGTCGTTCCCGCGCACGGAGGGTCGACAGCTCGGCCCACGTGAAGTCCTCGACGAACCACCCGGTCAGCCGCCGGCCGTCGACCTCGCGCGTCGTGCGCCTCGATGCGAACTCGGCCCTCGTCGCGACATCCGTCGTTCCCGAGATCTCGTTCTCGTGGCGCAGCACCAGCACGCCGTCGCGAGTCGCGACGATGTCGGGCTCGACCGCCTCGGCACCGAGCGCGAACGCCAGCTCGTACGACGAACGCGTGTGTTCAGGACGGTAGCCCGGCGCGCCGCGATGCCCGATCACGAGGGGTCGCGCCCCGCTGTCGTGCTGCATGCGCCCCAGCGTAGTGACGGGTCGGCGGCATTCCCGGGAATCAGGCGGAAACTCGCGGCGTTGCACCCTGAAGACTCCGGTAGGTTGGAAGTACGAGCGGATGCATCGTCCGCGCTCTTCCCTCTCACCGACGACAGCCGAAAGAGGAACCACAGCATGGCTCTCGACAACCCCGCATTCAAGCGGAACCCCGCATTCTCATCGCAGGGTGCCGTCGCCGCTGCGCAAGACGTCTCGGCCCAGCAGCTCCAGGAGATGTACGACCAGCCCGCGACGCTGCCCGACCGCGAGGTCATGACGTATGACGACGCGCTCCAGAAGTCCGCCATCTCGTTCGGCGTGCTGCTCGTCGGCGCAGCCATCGGCTGGCTCACCGTCGGTCCGCTGCCCTTCCTCTGGATCGGCGCCGGCATCGTGGGCTTCGTCCTCGCGCTCGTCAACATCTTCAAGAAGGAGCCGTCGCCGGCCCTCGTCCTCGCGTATGCCGGCGTGCAGGGCGTCTTCATCGGCGGCATCTCCGCGTTCTACGAGGCGATGTTCCCGGGCATCGTGGCGCAGGCGGTCATCGCGACCCTGGTCGTGGTCGGCGTCACGCTCGCGCTCTTCGCCTCGGGCAAGATCCGCGCCTCGAAGAAGGCCACGAAGGTCTTCCTCATCGCGATGGTCGGCTACCTCGTCTTCTCGCTCGTGAACTTCGGCATCATGATCTTCGGCGGCGCCGACGCGAACCCTTGGGGTCTCCGCGGCAGCGTCGAGATCATGGGAATCCCGCTCGGCGTGATCCTGGGCATCTTCGTCGTGATCCTGGCGGCGTACTCGCTCGTGCTCGACTTCGACTTCATCCAGCAGGGCGTGCGCAACCGCGCTCCGAAGAAGTACGCGTGGACCGGCGCCTTCGGCATCATGGTCACCGTCATCTGGCTGTACCTCGAGATCCTGCGCATGCTCGCGATCGCCCAATCGAGCGACTGACGCTCCGCGCTTCACCGCGCACACGAACGGCCGCCTTCGGGCGGCCGTTTCGCGTTTCAGTCGGCGGATGCCGCGGCGGAGACTACTCCCACTCGATGGTGCCCGGTGGCTTCGACGTGACGTCGAGCACCACCCGGTTCACCTCCTGCACCTCGTTGGTGATGCGATTCGAGATCTTCGCGAGCACGTCGTAGGGCAGTCGGGTCCAATCCGCCGTCATCGCGTCTTCCGACGACACCGGCCGCAGCACGATCGGATGCCCGTACGTGCGTCCGTCACCCTGCACGCCCACGGATCGCACGTCGGCGAGCAGCACGACCGGGCACTGCCAGATCTGCTCGTCGAGACCCGCCGCAGTCAGCTCGGCTCGTGCGATCGCGTCGGCCTCGCGGAGCACCTCGAGACGGTCGCGCGTGACCTCGCCGACGATGCGGATGCCGAGCCCCGGCCCGGGGAACGGCTGGCGGCCCACGATCGCCTCGGGCAGGCCGAGCTCGCGGCCGATGGCGCGCACCTCGTCCTTGAAGAGCGTGCGCAGCGGTTCGATGAGCTCGAACTGCAGGTCTTCGGGCAGGCCGCCGACGTTGTGGTGGCTCTTGATGTTCGCGGTACCGGTGCCGCCGCCCGACTCGACGACGTCGGGATACAGCGTGCCCTGTACGAGGAAGCGGATCGGTTCACCGGAGGCATCCGCTTCGGCGACGAGGTCGCGCTCGGCGCGCTCGAACGCCCGGATGAACTCACGGCCGATGATCTTGCGCTTGCGCTCGGGGTCGGTCACCCCGGCGAGCGCATCGAGGAAGGTGTCGACGGCGTCGATCGTCACGAGTCGGATGCCGGTCGCTGCGACGTAGTCCTCCTCGACCTGGCGCCGCTCGTCCTTGCGCAGCAGCCCGTGGTCGACGAACACGCACACGAGCTGGTCGCCGACGGCCTCATGCACGAGTGCCGCGGCGACGGCCGAGTCGACTCCGCCCGACAGCCCCGCGATGACGCGGGCCGAGCCCACCTGCTCGCGGATGCGGGCCACCTGCTCGGCGATCACGTTGCCGGCATTCCAGTCGGCGGCGATGCCCGCTGCCCGGTGCAGGAAGTTCTCGATGACGTCCTGCCCGTACGGCGAGTGCTTCACCTCGGGATGCCACTGCACGCCGTAGATGCCCTGCTCGTCGTTCGCGAAGGCGGCGACCGGCGTCGCAGCGGTGGACGCGAGCACCTCGAAGCCGTCGGGTGCGACCGCCACCGAGTCGCCGTGGCTCATCCACACGGTCTGGTGCTCGGGCTGACCGCCGAGCAGTGCGTTCGCGTCGTCGCTGCGCACGGTGACGGCCGTCGAGCCGTACTCGCGGTGTCCGGTGTGCGCCACTTCGCCGCCGAGCTGCTGCGCCATCACCTGGAACCCGTAGCAGATGCCGAGGGTCGGCACGCCGAGCCGCAGGATGCCCTCGTCGAGCGCCGGCGCGCCCGGCTCGTAGACCGACGATGGGCCGCCCGACAGCACGATGCCCACAGGGTTCCGCGCGCGCACCTCGTCTGCGGTGATGGTGTGCGGCACGATCTCGGAGTAGACGGATGCCTCGCGCACGCGTCGCGCGATGAGCTGTGCGTACTGCGCGCCGAAGTCGACGACGAGCACGGGGCGCTGCTCAGTGAGCTGTTCCTGGTCTGTCGGCTGCTCCTGGTCGCTCACTGCTGGGCCTCCGCTTCGGCGGGATGAGCGACGCTCGCGACCTCGGCCTCGCGCCGTTCGAGGTACGCGCGCACCTCGCGCGCGATCCGCACCTCGAGGATGAACGACAGGAACGGGATGACGCCGCCGAGCGCGATGAGGATGAACCGGCCGAACGGCCAGCGCATCAGGCTCCACAGCCGGAAGTCGCTGAAGAGGTACACGACGTAGAACCAGCCGTGCACGATCAGGATGCCGGTCGAGAGGTTCACGGCCGTGACCGTGTCGGTCGGCACGAACGCGAGGAAGCCCTGGGGGCCGCCCAGTTCGAGCTCGAGTCCGAAGGCGTACTTCATCAGCATCTCGGCACAGAGCGCGAGCAGCAGGACACCCGTGATGATCGAGGCGACCTGGTAGAGGCGGAGTGCCCCGCGAATGCGCGGCAGATCGGCGGGTTTCGGCTCCAGGGGCATGAGCCAAGTCTACGGGTCGGGCGGCGGCGGCGGCCCGCGCTCACGCATCGACGAGTTCGCGCGGCACCACGAACACGTCGACGAGCGCGCCGTTGCGCCAGACCGTCATCTCGACCTGGCGGTCGATCGCGTCCTCGACCATGAGCCGCTGGATCGAGGTCGACGTCACCACGTCGTTGCCGTCGAGCGAGACCACGATGTCGCCGCGATGGATGCCCGCGAGCTCGGCCGGACTGTCGGTGGCGACACCCGCCACCTGCAGGCCGGTCGGCGAACCGATCCGGGCGGCGAGCTCGGGAGCGAGTTGCACCTTCGCCCCCACGATGCCGAGCCAGGCCCGGCGCACCCTGCCGGTGCGTGTGAGGGTGGCGATGATGTCTCGGGTGGCGCGGTTGATCGGCACCGCGAGACCGAGTCCGATGCCCGCCACGGCGGTGTTCACGCCGACCATGCGACCCGCGCCGTCGGCGAGCACGCCGCCGGAGTTGCCGGGATTCAGCGCGGCATCCGTCTGGATCACCTCGTCGATCACCCGGCCCGACGCCGTCGGCAACGATCGACCGAGGTTCGACACGATGCCGGCCGTCACGCTGCCCGCGAGGCCCATCGGGTTGCCGAGCGCCACGACGAGCTGCCCGACCCGAAGGCCCGCCGCATCGCCGAGGGGAATCGGCGCCGGCACGGTGCCGCGCGCACGGAGCACGGCGAGGTCGGAGAGGACATCGCGGCCGATGACGTCGACGCTCACCGACGTACCGTCGCCGAACGTGGCCTCAGCCGAGCGGGCGCCGGCGACGACATGCGCGCTCGTCAGCAGCACCCCGTCGTCGGAGATGACACTGGCGCTGCCGGCACCGCCGCCACGCGACGAGCGCACCGCGAGGCTCGCGACGCTGGGCAGCACCGTGCTCGCCACGCGCGTGACCACGGCCGAGTAGGCATCGAGGGGATCGACATCGTCCACACGACGATCATGCGCCTGTCGGGCGTCTGTGCGGGCGGAGTTCGCCCGGGGCGGAACGATCCCGGTCAGCCCGTCGAGGTCCCGGCCGTCTCGGCCTCTGCGTCCTCGGCCTCCTCGCGCTCGCGCTCGACGGCGTCGCGCACGAGCCGGTACCAGAGGAACACCGCGAACCCCGCGAACACGACCCACTCGACGGCGTAGAACACGTTGAGCCAGTTGAGCTCCACCGACGCCTCGGGCGGCGGCGACGAGATCGCCTCGAGACCCGGAGCCGGCTCGGTCGACGTGATGTACGCGAAGTACACGGGCCGGTCGTCGAAGTCGGCCCAGAGGTTGATGAGCTGGGCGACGGCGACCGTCTGCATGGCGAAGGGATCCTCGCCGTCGCCGGGCAGCACCGGCGCCTCGCTCGGAAGGAACCGGCCCACGACGGTGGTCTCGCCGCCCGCGCCGGCGTCGAAGCGATCGGCAGCCTCGCGGGCGGTGTCGGCGTCGGCCGCCCAGCCGAGGGCGACGGGCAGGCCGCCGGGTGCGGCATCCGACACCTCGAAGTGGGCGACCACCCAGTATCCGGTCTCGCCCTCGTTCAGCCGGCCCTCGACGATGACCGTGTCGCCCCGCACGAAGGATCCGGTGACCTCGACGCGCTGGCCCGTGGCGGCCTGCTCGGTGAATCCGTCGGGCTGCGCGACATCACCGAGCGGCTTCACCTCCTCGGTCGGCCGCTCGTCGACGACCGCCTGCTCGATCGCGCGGTCGAGCTGCCACTGGCCGAGCAGGGCGAACCCGGCCGCGATGCCGAGGGCAAGCAGGAGCGCGAGCACCCAGCGCGGGCGCAGCATCATCTTGAGCATCAGGCGTCGGGATCTCGATCTTCGGGAAGCGGGTGGCCCACCGCACGGAACGCCTTGGCGATGCGGTCGGGTGCTCCGGCCGCGACCAGCATGTCGCCGGCCTCGACACGGAAGTCGGGCGAAGGCGTCACCTGCACGTCGTCGCCGCGCACCACGGCGACGACCGTCACCGAGGAGTCGCCGAGCGCCTCGATGGAGCGGAGCTCCTTGCCGTCGATGCGGTCTCCGGGATCGACCGCGACCCAGCCGATCGGCACGCCGGGCATCGCGTCGAGATCGGCGATCGATTCGATGATGCGGGTTCCGCCGAGGATCTCCGCGAGGGTGCGGGCCTCGTCGGCCTCGAGTCGAGCCGTCACCGCCTTCGCCTCGTCGTGTTCGTCTTCGGGTCGAACGATGAGGTCGCTCAGGCCGCTGCGCTGCATCACGACGGAGATCTCGCGGTTGTCGCGGGTCACGAACGAGTGCAGGACACCCACCCCGGGCAGGTCCACCCGACGGACCTCGATCATCTGCGGCTCCTCGGCTCGAGTGCGTCGCGGTCCAGTCTATCGGCGGGGTCTAATCGACCTTCACGATGTCGGGAGCCTCGAGCCGCGCCCGATCGGCGGACTCGTCATCGGGTTGCTGCTGCGACGCACGCTCGGCGGCGACGCGCTGCAGGTAGCGCTCCACCTCGAGCGCCTCTCGTGCGCCATCCCAACCGAGCACGCGCCCCATGAGCCTCGCCGCGACAGGGGCCGCCGAGACACCGCGGTCCCACGCCTCGATGGAGATGCGCGTGCGACGTGCGAGCACGTCGTCGAGATGCAGCGCCCCCTCGTGCGATGCCGCGTACACCACCTCAGCGGCGAGGTAGTCGTCGGCGCCCGGAAGCGGCTCGCCGAGCTCGGGGTCCTCGCGGATGAGGTCGAGCAGCTCGTCGGTCATGGTGCCGTACCTGTTGAGCAGGTGCTCGATGCGGACCTTGTGCACGCCGAACGCGCGTGCGATCTTGCCGCGCTTGTTCCAGGCCGCCTGGTAGCCCTCGGCTCCGAGCAGCGGGATGTCCTGCGTCGTCGACGGCGGCACACGGCCATCGAGTGCGTCAGCGGCCGCGTCGATCGCGTCCTTCGCCATGACCCGATAGGTCGTCCACTTCCCGCCGGCGACCACGACCAGGCCGGGCACGGTGTGCGCGACGACGTGTTCGCGCGACAGCTTCGACGTCTGGTCGCTCTCTCCGGCGAGCAGCGGCCGAAGTCCTGCGAACACGCCCTCCACGTCCTCGCGCGTGAGCGGGATGTTCAGCACGCGGTTCACGTGCTCGAGCAGGTAGTCGATGTCGGCCGCCGTGGCCGCCGGGTGCGCCTTGTCGAGGTTCCAGTCGGTGTCGGTCGTGCCGATCAGCCAGTGCCGGCCCCACGGGATGACGAACAGCACGCTCTTCTCCGTACGGAAGATCATGCCCATGGCCGACTGGATGCGGTCTCGCGGAACGACGAGGTGGATGCCCTTCGACGCGCGCACCTTGAACGTGCCGCGCTCGCCCACCATGCGCTGGGTGTCGTCGGTCCAGACGCCCGTCGCGTTCACGACCTGCTTCGCGCGGATCTCGAAGCGCTCGTCGGTCTGCAGGTCGTGGGCCTTCACGCCGACGACGCGCTCCCCCACCTTCAGGAAGCCCTCGACCTTGACCCGGCTCGCCACGTGGGCACCGTAGAAGCTCGCCGTGCGAGCGAGGCTCGCGACATACCTGGCATCGTCGACCTGCGCGTCGTAGTACGTGATGCCGCCGACGAGTGCGTCCTTCGAGAGCGATGGGATGGCGCGCATCACCTGGCGCTTCGACAGGTGCCGATGGTGCGGAACGCCCGGCGGGCGCCCGCCCGTGTAGCTGAAGATGTCGTAGAGCATCATGCCCGCGCCGACGTAGAACCGCTCGAAGACGCGCTTCTTCACCGGGTACAGGAACCGCACGGGCTTCACGAGGTGCGGCGCGATGCGCTGCAGCAGGAGGCCGCGTTCGATGAGCGCCTCGCGCACGAGGCGGAAGTCCAGCTGCTCCAGGTACCGGATGCCGCCGTGCACGAGCTTCGACGATCGGCTCGACGTGCCCGACGCCCAGTCGCGCGCCTCGAGCAGTCCGGTGGACAGGCCGCGCGTGACCGCGTCGAGCGCGGCACCCGTGCCGACGATGCCGCCGCCGACGACGATGATGTCGAGCTCTTTCTCCTTCAGCCGGGCGAGCGCCGCCGCCCGCTCCTCGGGTCCGAGCTTCGTCGAACGCGTCACCGACCTCTGCTTGGCCATCGTCGCAACCCCGTTTCCCCCGGCCACTGGACATGGCCGCGCGATCGATTCCAACGCTACCCGACCGTCAGCGGGTCGATGCCCGCTGCACAGCGGTTCGCAGGTGATCGGGAGCGACGCGCACGGCCGGTGGCTACGCGCCGAGGTACGGCGAGACGACGACCTCCACGCGCTGGAACTCCTTGAGGTCGGAGTACCCCGTGGTCGCCATCGAGCGGCGCAGCGCGCCGACCAGGTTCGCCGTGCCGTCGGCGGCGGGGGCCGGTCCGTACAGCACCTCCTCGAGCGAGGCGACCTGCCCGACCTGCACCCGCTGCCCGCGGGGCAGCTTGGAGTGGTGCGCCTCTGCGCCCCAGTGGTAACCGCCACCGGGTGCATCCGTCGCGCGTGCGAGCGCGGCGCCGAGCATCACCGCGTCCGCGCCGCAGGCGACGGCCTTGACGATGTCGCCCGACTTGCCCACGCCGCCGTCGGCGATGACGTGCACATAGCGGCCACCCGACTCGTCGAGGTAGTCGCGGCGCGCACCCGCGACATCCGCCACCGCCGTCGCCATCGCGGCATGGATGCCCAACGTGGTGCGCGTCGTCGACGCCGCCCCTCCTCCGAAGCCGACGAGCACGCCCGCCGCCCCCGTTCGCATGAGGTGCAGCGCGGCCGTATAGGTGGCGGCTCCGCCGACGATGACCGGCACGTCGAGCTCGTAGATGAACTTCTTGAGGTTCAGCGGCTCCTGGTTCTTCGAGACGTGCTCGGCCGAGACGGTGGTGCCGCGGATCACGAACAGGTCGACGCCCGCCGCGACCACGGTCTCGTAGAGCTCCTGCGTGCGCTGCGGCGAGAGGGCACCCGCCACGGTGACGCCCGCCGCCCGGATCTCGGCGAGCCGGGCCGTGACGAGGTCGGGCTTGACCGGCTCGGAGTAGAGCTGCTGCATGCGCCCGGTCGCCCGATCGGCCGCGAGGTTGCGGATCTCGGCGAGCACGGGCTCGGGGTCTTCGTACCGCGTCCAGAGGCCCTCGAGGTCGAGCACGCCCAAGCCGCCGAGCTGGCCCATCATGATCGCCGTCTGCGGAGAGACGACGGAGTCCATGGGCGCGGCCAGGAAGGGGATGTCGAACTGGTACGCGTCGATCGACCACGCGATCGAGACGTCTTCGGGGTCACGAGTGCGACGGCTCGGCACGATGGCGATGTCGTCGAACGCGTAGACGCGACGGCCCCGCTTGGAGCGGCCGATCTCGATCTCCTGGGTCACCCGTCAACCCTACCGAACCGTGCTCTCCGGGACCCGCCGGCCGTCAGCGAGCCCTGACGACACGGGACTCATCCCAGACCGGCGCGTCGGCCTCGACGACCTCGCCGTCGGAGCGGAACACGACGAACCGGTCGAAGCTGCGCGTGAACCAGCGGTCGTGCGTGACCGCGAGCACGGTTCCGTCGAACCGTTCGAGCGCATCCTCGAGGGCTTCGGCGGAGACCAGGTCGAGGTTGTCGGTGGGCTCGTCGAGCAGCAGCAGCGTCGCACCCGAGAGCTCCAGCAACAGGATCTGCAGCCGTGCCTGCTGACCGCCCGACAGCGATTCGAAGCGCTGCTGGGCGGATGCCACGAGCCCGTAGCGATCGAGCGCCGAGCTCGCCGCCTCGCGGGCCATGCCGTCACGGTTGGCGTCGCCCCGATGCAGGATGTCGAGCAGGGTGCGGCCGTGGAACTCGGGATGCTCGTGGTTCTGTGCGAACCAGCCCGGCACCACCCGTGCGCCCAGCACGGCGCGGCCCTCGTGCGGTACCCGGGCGAGCGTCTCGCCGACGGTGGTCACGTGGCCGAGCAGCCGGTCGGGATCCGTGCCGCCACCGGCGAGCAGCCGCAGGAAGTGCGACTTGCCCGAGCCGTTCGAGCCGAGCACCGCGACTCGGTCGCCGTACCAGACCTCGAGGTCGAACGGCCGCATGAGACCGGTGAGTTCGAGCCGTTCGCAGACCACGGCGCGCTTGCCGGTCCGCGACCCGCGCAGTCGTATCGAGACCGCCTGCGCCGGCGGGCGTTCCTCGGGCGGACCGGCCTCCTCGAATCTCTCGAGGCGGGTGACGGCGGCCTGGAGGCGCGAGGCCATGTCGGAGTTGTACTTCGCCTTGACCCTGAGCGTCGCGACGAGCTGCTTCAGCGCGGCGTGCTGCTCGTCCCAGCGCCGACGCAGCTCGTCGAGCCGCGCGAAGCGCTCCTCACGGGCCTCGTGATAGCCCTCGAAGCTGCCGCCGTGCACCCACGCGGTGTTGCCGGCGGCCCCGACCTCGAGCGTCACGATCCGGTCGGCGGCACGGGCGAGCAGTTCGCGGTCGTGCGAGACGAGCAGCACGGTCTTCTGCGTGCCTCGCAGCTGCGCCTCGAGCCATCGCTTGCCCGGCACGTCGAGCGAGTTGTCGGGCTCGTCGAGCAGCAGCACCTGCTCGGGCCCGCGGAAGAGCGCCTCGAGCGCGAGCCGCTTCTGCTCGCCGCCCGAGAGGGTCGCCAGCTCGCGCCACTTCGCACGCTCGAACGGGATGCCGAGCGCGGCCACGGTGCAGTGGTCCCACACGACCTCCTGCTCGTAGCCGCCCGCCTCCGCGTACTCGGCGAGCGCCGACGCGTAGCGCATCTGCGTCTCGTTGTCGTCGCGCTCGATGAGGGCGTTCTCGGATGCCTCGAGCTCGAGTGCCGCGTCGCGCACCCGCGACGGCGCCACCGAGACGAGCAGCCCCGCCACCGTCTCCTCCGCCCCGGGAACCGTACGCCCGGTGCCCACGAACTGGTCCATGACCCCGAGGCCGCCGTCGACCTGCACGCTGCCCTCGTCAGCACGAAGGTCTCCTCGGATGATCCGCAGCAGCGTCGACTTGCCCGCGCCGTTGGCGCCGATGAGTGCGGTCGTGCGGCCCTCGCTCACGCGGAACGCGAGATCGGCCAGCAGCGGGCGTCCGTCGGGCAGGGAGAAGGAGACGCCGTTGACGTCGATGAAGCCCATGGTGATCCGTTCGATCTCGCGGCATCCGCCGCGGCGCGCTGAGGCAGCCGATCAGACTACCGGCATGCGGCAGCCGTCGCCACCTCGGATCGCCCGGGAGCAGCGGAAGCGGGCCGATGCGGGCAAGCTGGGGACATGCAACGCATCGCCGCAGACCCGATCGACCTGCTCCGGACCCGCACGAGCGCGAAGTGGCGCACCTACCCCGCCGACGTGCTGCCGCTGCCGATCGCCGAGATGGACTACCCGCTCGCGGAGCCGATCGTGGACGCGCTCGTCGCCGCAGTGCGCCGATCGGACACCGGATACCACTCGGGCAGCCGGCCCGTCGCCGAGGCGTTCCAGGGGTTCGCCGCCACTCGGCTCGGCTGGGACGTCGATCCCGGTCGGGTCACCTGCACCGCCGACGTGAGCATGGGCATCGTCGAGGTCCTCCGCAGGGTGACGACGCCCGGCGATGGGGTCGTGATCACGTCGCCGATCTACCCGCCGTTCTTCGCCCTCATCGCCGAGGCCGGATGCCGCGTGGTGGAGGTGCCCATGGCGGGCGGCATCGGGCCGGGCTGGTCGTTCGACCTCGCCGGCATCGAGGCGGCCTTCGCAGCCGGCGCCCGCGCCATGGTGCTGTGCAACCCGCACAACCCGATCGGGTGGGTACCCGACCGCGATTCGCTGGCGGCCCTGGCCCAGCTGGCCGCTCGCTACGACGCGACGATCGTCGCCGACGAGGTGCATGGGCCGCTCGTGCAACCCGGTACGACCTACACGCCGTTCCTGGTGGTGTCGGATGCCGCGCGCGAACACGGCGTCGCGGTGACCGCGGCCAGCAAGGCGTTCAACATCGCCGGACTGAAGTCCGCCCTCGTCGTCACCGCGAGCGGACGCGGTGATCGCGTGCGCGAGGCGTTCCCCGACGAGGTCGAGTGGCGCATGGGGCAGTTCGGAGCACTCGCGTCGATCGCGGCGTTCACCGCGGGAGGTCCGTGGCTCGACGGCGTGCTCGCGAGCCTCGACGACAATCGACGACTCCTCGCCGACCTGCTCGCCGACGAGCTGCCCGGCGTGAGCTACCGCATGCCCCACGCCACGTATCTCGCATGGCTCGACCTCTCGGAGCTCGGCTGGGGCGACGACCCGGCGGTCTTCGCGCTCGAGCACGCCAGGGTTGCCCTCGCGTCCGGGCCCGAGTTCGGGGCGACCGTCGGTCGCGGTCACGCGCGACTGAACTTCGCCTGCACGCCCGAGGTGCTCGATGAGGCGATCACGCGGCTGGCGGAAGCGCGGGAACTGGTCGCTGAGCGCCCTTCGCGGAGCAGTGCGTGAACGTTCCGTCGTCGAGTCTGCCGCGGGACGGTCGTCGAGTCTGCCGCGGGACGCACGGGAGCAGTGCGTAACGGCCAGCCCTCGAGACTGCCGCGGCACGCTTCGCAACGCTGGCGCGTCGCGAGCGCTCTGGCTGCCGCCTTGCTGACCGAAGCGTGTCGCGCCTCCGGCGCGCCACGCTGACCGTCAGCGCGTGTAGTTCGGCGCCTCGACGACGAACTGCACGTCGTGCGGGTGCGACTCCTTCAGGCCGGCGGGCGTGATCCGAACGAACCGACCCTTCGCCTTCAGCTCGGAGATCGTGCGTGCGCCCACGTAGAACATCGACTGGCGGAGGCCGCCGACGAGCTGGTAAGCGACCGCGGAGATCGGCCCGCGGAAGGGCACCTGGCCCTCGATGCCCTCGGGGATGAGCTTGTCGTCGGACGGGACATCCGCCTGGAAGTACCGGTCCTTCGAGTACGACGTCTTCTGGCCGCGGGTCTGCAGGGCGCCGAGCGAACCCATTCCACGGTACGTCTTGAACTGCTTGCCGTTCTGGAACACGAGCTCGCCGGGGCTCTCGGCCGTGCCGGCGAGCAGCGAGCCCAGCATCACCGTGTCGGCACCCGCGACCAGCGCCTTGGCGATGTCGCCCGAGTACTGCAGACCCCCGTCGGCGATGAGCGGAACGCCGGCGGGCCTGGTCGCCTTGGATGCCTCGTACACGGCCGTGATCTGCGGAACGCCCACGCCCGCGACGACGCGCGTGGTGCAGATGGAGCCGGGACCCACGCCGACCTTGACGGCGTCGGCGCCCGCGTCGACGAGCGCCTGCGCGCCCTCTTGCGTCGCGACATTGCCGCCGATCACGTCGACGTGGGCGAACGTCGGATCGGCCTTCAGCCGCCTGATGATGTCGAGCACGCCGGCGCTCTCACCGTTGGCGGTGTCGACGACGAGCACGTCGACCCCGGCGTCGCGGAGCGCCTCGGCACGCTCCCAGGCGTCGCCGAAGAACCCCATCGCCGCACCGACGCGGAGACGGCCCTCTGCGTCTTTCGTGGCGTTCGGGTACTGCTCGGACTTGTCGAAGTCCTTCACCGTGATCAGGCCGGTGAGGCGGCCGGCGCCATCGACGAGCGGGAGCTTCTCGATCTTCTTCTCGGCGAAGATGGCGATCGCCTCGTCGAGGTCCATGCCGACGTGGCCCGTGATGAGCGGCATCTTGGTCATGACGTCGCGCACGTAGGTCGAGGGCTTCTCGAAATCCGAGACGAACCGCATGTCGCGGTTCGTGATGATGCCGACGAGCACGCCCTCGCCGTCGACCACCGGCAGGCCGCTCACGCGGTAGGTGGCGCAGAGATGGTCGACCTCGGCGACGGTGGCGTCGGGCGTTGTCGTGACCGGGTTGGAGATCATGCCGGACTCGCTGCGCTTCACCCGGTCGACCATGTCGGCCTGCTCCTGGATGGAGAGATTGCGGTGCAGGATGCCGATTCCGCCCTGCCTGGCCATCGCGATCGCCATCCGCGCCTCGGTGACGGTGTCCATCGCGGCCGAGAGCAGTGGCGTCGCGACCTCGATGCGCCGGGTCAGCCGCGAGGTCGTATCGGCCTCGCTCGGGATCACGTCGGTGTGGCCTGGCAGCAGCAGGACGTCGTCGTAAGTCAGTCCTGTGAGTGCGAACGGATCCGCGTGATCCATGTCTCCCCTTCATTCCGAGTCGTGGATAGCGGCCCATCGGAGCGACGCTCCGCGTGCCTTCCAATATTAAGCCAGTTTGCGTGCTGGGCATTCCCCGGATAACAATCGAGGGCCGTTGTGCGCAGGTGCGAAACACATGAGACATAATCGGCACGTACTGTCGACGATGTCGTCGAGAGAAACCCGGACCGGAGGCAACAGCCGCCGCGGCCCTTGGAGGTGCAGTGGAACCCACTCAATCAGTCGCCCGACGGTCCCCAGGGAGGTGGCTCGTACTCCTCGGAATCCTGTTGTCCGCACTCACCCTGTCCGGCATCGCAGCGTCCCCTGCGGTGGCGGAGGAAGTGAGTCCGGCTTCGGCAGCGGAGCAGACCGAAGAGCCGACCGCACCTGCCGAGGAAGAGGAGTTCACCAACTTCTTCATCGGCAACGTCACCTTCGAGGATGAACCCGTCGAGGGCGTCCGCATCACCGCTGAGGGCAACGGGTTCGAAGCCGAGACGGAGACCGACGCCGAGGGCAAGTGGCGCATCGGCGTGCCCGAGAAGGGCACCTACACGATCACCCTCGACGAGGACACCCTCCCCGAAGGCGTCGTCGTCACCGAGGGCGGCGCGACGGTGGAGGCCGAGTTCGGACTCACCGGCATCAAGGCCGTGAACTTCTTCATCGGCGAGGGTGAACGTCAGACGACCGGCATCGTGTCGCAGGTCCTCATCCGCCTCGTCAACGGGCTGAACTTCGGCCTGCTCCTGGCGCTCGCTTCGATCGGCCTCTCGCTCATCTTCGGTACCACGGGGCTCTCGAACTTCGCGCACGCCGAGATGGTCACCTTCGGCGCCCTCATGGTGCTCACCTTCAGCGTCAACATCCAGTGGCCGGTGTGGCTGGCGATCATCATCGCCATCGTGCTGAGCGCCCTACTCGGCTGGGTTCTCGATGCGGGTCTCTGGAAACCGCTGCGTCGTCGCGGCGTCGGCCTCATCCCCCTCATGATCGTGAGCATCGGCCTGTCACTGGCGCTGCGGTACACGTACCAGCTGATCTACGGCGGCGGCACCCAGCAGCTCCCCGGAGCGACGAGCCCCTCCGACATCCGCATCGGACCCATCTCCCTGTCGTGGATCGATATCGCGAGCATGTCGACGAGCATCATCGTGCTCGCCGCGGTGGCCTACTTCCTGCTGCGCACGCGCATCGGCAAGGCGACTCGCGCGGTCGCCGACAACCCGAGCCTCGCAGCGGCGAGCGGCATCGACGTCGATGGCGTCATCCGGATCGTCTGGGTCTCGGGTGCGGCGCTCGCCGGCCTCTCGGGCATCCTCTGGGCGTACTTCCGGCCGGGCGTCAGCTGGGACATGGGCTTCCAGATCCTGCTGCTGATCTTCGCGGCGGTGACGCTCGGCGGCCTCGGGACGGCGTACGGCGCGCTCGTCGGCTCGATCGTGGTCGGCCTGTTCATCACGGTCTCGACCCTCTGGATCCCGGTCGAGCTGAAGAACGTCGG